>CAZUVI010000006.1:7349-12873 GCA_964623795.1 uncultured Candidatus Saccharibacteria bacterium
CGCCAAACAGGCGCTCATATTCGACTCGCGCTACGACGACCACAAAGGCGCGATCGCATTCGTGCGCGTTACGGGCGGGGTTTTTAAGGCAGGGGAGGAATCCGCGCTTATCGCCGCCGGAGAACGGTGCAAGGTGAAAGAAGTGGGCTATTTCCATCCCGAACTCCAGCCGACCGACGCGCTCTATCCCGGCGATATCGGCTACATCGCAACGGGCATTAAGGAGCCCGGGAAGATAAGGATCGGCGACACAATGGCTTCGCTCGTCGGCGGCGAGGTCCTGCCGGGCTACGAGGAGCCGCGCCCGGTGGTCTTCGTCGCGTTTTACCCGGCGGAGGAGAGCGACCATGACGACCTGAAGCGCGCGCTTGAGGAGCTGAAGTTAAGCGACTCCGCGCTTCAGTTCGAGCCGGAGGTGAGCGAGGTCCTGGGGCGGGGCTTCGCCTGCGGTTTTTTGGGCCGCCTGCACTTCGAGATCGTTGCGGAGCGTCTTGTGCGCGAGTTCGGTCTCAAAACCGTGAATAGCTTTCCGTCGGTGACCTACCGCGTAAAGGAGGGGACCGCATGGCGGACCGTAAAGCATCCCAAGGACTTTCCGGACAATCCCGACCAGGTGCTCCAGCCGATGGTAAACGTGGAGGTCCTTACGCCGCCCGACTATCTCGGCGACGTCCTCCGCCTTAAGGAGAAGTTCCATATGAGCGATATCCGCACCGAAACTTTTGCGCACAGCGTAATGGTGCGTTCGCGGATGCCGCTTGCGGATCTCATTCGCGACTTCGACGATAACCTGAAATCGCTCTCTGGGGGCTTTGCCTCGCTGAACTACGAGCTCGTGGAGGATGCGCCGGGCGACGTGACGAAGCTTGAGGTCCTTGTGGCGAACGAGGTGGTGCCGGGTCTCACCCGCATCGTGGCGGAGGACGAGGCGGAGCACGAAGGGCGCACCATGGTAGAGCGGCTTAAAGATCTTCTGCCGAAACAGCAGTTCGCGCAGGCGCTTCAGGCCAAGGTGCGCGGCCGCATCATTGCGCGCGAAACGATCCCAGCGCAGAGAAAGGACGTGACGGGCTACCTGTACGGCGGCGATCGTACCCGCAAAATGAAGCTCTGGAAAAAACAGAAGCGCGGCAAGGAGCGTTTGAAGCAGAGCGGCAGAGTCGAACTGCCGCCGGGAGTGTTCAAAGAGCTCTTAAAGAAATAGCGTCCCGCCAGAGGCGGGACGCCGTAATGTCCGTCTTTCAGAGAGAACTCGCGCGCCGCATGCGGCTCTTGAGCTCCTCCGCGGCGGCGAGGATCTCGTCCGCCATCCGATCCGCCACAAGGTAGGTGGGGACCTGTTCGCGGGCGCTCCGCTCGAAGACGTTCTTGAGCGTGCCGTAGATGTGCGCCACCTTCCGGAGCGCGCGCTCGCGGTCGTAGCCGCCGGGCTCGAGCTCGTCCGTGACGTTCACGAGTCCTCCGGCGTTGATGGCGTAGTCGGGCGCGTAGAGGATGCCCTGCGAGAAGAGGGTATCGCCGTGGGCCGGGGTGGCGAGCTGGTTGTTCGCCGCGCCGGCCACGATGCGGCACTGGAGCTCCGGGAGCGTCCGGTCGTTCAGGACCGCGCCCAAGGCGCAGGGCGAGTAGACGTCGACCTGCTGGCGATGGATCTCCTCCGGCTCCACGGCCTCGGAGCCGCGGAACTCGGTCAGGGCCCGCTCGACCATGTGGTCGTCGACGTCGGCGACGATGAGCCGCGCGCCCTGCTCGTGAAGCAGACGCGCGAGGCGGAAGCCCACCTTGCCGAGACCCTGGATGGCGAAGGAGCGGCCGGTGACCGTGTCGTTCCCGAAGATGGTCTCGAGGGCGGCGCGGATGCCGTGGAGCACGCCGCGCGCGGTCACGGGCGACGGATCGCCCGAGCCCTTCACGCCGTCGTGGAGCCCCTCGGAGCGGCCGTTCACGTAGGGCGTCTCCTTGGCCACGATCTCGATGTCCGCGACCGCGATGCCCACGTCCTCGCCGGTGAGGAAGGCGCCGTTCAGGTAATTCAGGCGCCTGCCGTAGGCGCGGAGGTAGGCCTCGTTCTTGTCCTTCTTGGGATCGCCGACGAGGACCGCCTTGCCGCCGCCGAACTTCACCCCGGCGAGCGCGGCCTTGTAGGTCATGCCGCGGGAGAGCCGGAGGACGTCCGTGACGGCCGCGAGGTCGTTCGGGTAGGGGTACATGCGCGTCCCGCCGAGGGCGGGGCCGAGCACGTCGTTGTGGATCGCGATGAAGCCGTGGAGCCCCGTCTGCTCGTCATGGATCATGGCCACCAGCTTGTGGCCGCGATAGTCGGGGAGCGTCCGGAAGTCCATAGGTTCCTCCTTGTACGCTAAATAGGTAAAATGGAAGTGTGCTGCCCCATTCTAATCACGCTCCCGGGAAATAGGCAAGACGGAATGTTCCATGAAAAAGATATTCCTGGCGTTGGCGCTTTTCGTTCTGCTCGCGATCGGCATGCAGCTTTTTGGCCTGAACGCGCGGCGCAACGAGGCGGCGGCAAAGCTCTCGTCCGTCGCCGGAGAGCTGCGCGCGGTTCTCGAGGAGAACACAAAGCTTGAGGCGGACATTTTGTACTACGCGAACCCGGACAATCTCGAAAAAGAGCTTCGCGCCCGGTTCAACTACAAGTCGCCCGGAGAGGAGCTCATCATCGTGGTGCCTAAACGGTAACGCGCCGCTTCCTATGGGGAAACGAACCATCATAGTGCTTTCTCTTGCGGTGGTGGGGGCTGCCGCCGCCTACGCGGTCCTTCGAGGCGCCTACCCCGTAGTGCTCGTGAACGGCACGACCATCTCGAACGAGATGTACGGGAGCAAATATTCTGCCGCGCTCTCGTATTACCGGAGCGCGCTTGCCACGTACGCAGACGCGGCCGCGTTCGGCGCGGCCGAGCGCCGCGAGCTTCGGCGGGCGGTGCTCGAAGGGCTTGTCGAAGAAGCGCTGGTCCATGAGGAACTGCTGCGCCGCGAGCCCAAGGAACTCGGCGCGGTCGTGGAGAATAAGATCAGAGAGGCGCTTAAGGACCCTGATTTTCCGAGCGCGGCCCTGACACTTTATGGGCTCACGAGCGAAGGGGCGCGGCGGTACCTGCTCGTTCCTCAGGCAGAGCGCGAGATCCTCGAGGGCCGTCTCTTTTTGGAGCAGCAGGAGCTTGATGCGTGGCTCCTCGCCGCAAAGCAGGCCGCGCGGGTTACCCTGCTCATACCAGGATTTTCTTGGAACAACGGCGGTGTTGTGTCAGAATAACGAGAATCTTCGCGGGATTAGTACAGTGGTAGTACGCTTGCTTCCCAAGCAAGAGACGCCAGTTCGATTCTGGTATCCCGCTCCATCCCATGTCCCTGCTTATCCTGATTCTTGACTGGGGACCGACATTATTTCTTCCGGCTGCCTACTGCGCCGGAGCGATTTTCTATTTTCTTCCTCGCGCGAGGATGTGGCCGGCGCGGGAAACGTTCCTTGCGCTCGCGTGGGCAGTACTGGGGGGGCGGCTGTTCTACGCCGCGCTTGCATCCGTCGGTCAGTTTTTTCTTTGGACGGAGAACGATCTTACCAAGATGCTGCTTACGCTTCCCGCAGGCGATAAGGCGCAGACGCTCTTAAGCGCTATCCCGCATCTTACGGAAAGCTCATTCGGATATTTTCTCGTCTATTCGTGGGGCAGGTTTTGGCTCAATCCGCTTCTTACGATCCTGGTCGCCGCGGCTTTCTACCTCTTCCTGCGGATACTGAAGCGGCGCAACGCGCGTTTTTTCGACGAAGGGGAGACCGAGCTCGGTTTTTTTGCGGCGCTCATCGCGGGTTGGCCCGGTTTTGTTGTCTTTCTTCCTCTTGTCTTCGCGGCGGTGGTGTTTGCCTCCCTCGCCCGTCTTATTGCGCTTCGGGAAGCCCTCACTACGCTGGGCGTTCCGCTTCTGCTTGCAGCAGGCATCGCGCTGGTTTGGGGCGAGGCGCTGGTAAGGTTCATGGGACTTTGGGCGCTCATCGTCTGACGCCGGTTTCTTGACGGGATTCCCGATGCGCGGTACGCTGTCCTCGTAACCGCAGACCGCAGGTATGTCGTCGTGATGGCGGCTTTAAATCCTGCCGAGGGATCAATTACCTTGTAGAAAAGGTCGCTGCGGATTTCGCGGTGATTTTTGTTTTTAAGGGGAATATGCCACTCACAAAAGCTCAGAAAACAAAACAGATCCAGGACGCCGCGGTCGAGCTCAAAAAGAGCCGGACGCTCGTTTTTGTTGATTTCACCGGCACGTCTGTCGAGGGGCTTCGAAAGCTTCGCGCGGACCTGCGCGCAGAGGGTGCAACGATGAAGGTGGTAAAGAAGCGGCTCCTGAAGATCGCGCTCAAAGAGGCGGGGATCGACTTCGATCCGCTCCAGTTCGCGGCGCAAGTCGGCACGGTGTTCTCGGCCGGCGACGTCCCGGGCGTTGCGGGGGCGGTCTACCGTTTCTCGAAAGCGTTGGCGCGAGCGCAAGGGAAGGAGCTGTTGACCGTCCTCGGGGCCTACGACACCAAGGAACGTGCGTTCCTCGACGCGAACGCGGTCATTGCGATCGGGAAGCTTCCCTCTCGCGATGTGCTTCTTGCCCAGGTGGTGGGCGGGCTGTCCGCTCCGCTTCGGGTGCTTCTCTACGTACTCTCTGGTCGGCGGGAGAAGCTTGCCGCTGCACAATAATAATTAAAATCGAACACGTACCATGGACAAACTTCAGGACATTATCTCGAAAGTCGAAACGCTGACGGTGGTCGAGCTTGCCGAACTCATCAAAGTGATGGAAGAGAAGTTCGGCGTCTCTGCGGCGATGCCGATGGCGGCCGGCGGAGCGGCCGCTGGCGAAGCCGAAGAAAAGACGGCCTGGAACGTTCTCTTGAAAGCCGCAGGCGACCAGAAGATCAACGTGATCAAGGCGGTTCGCGAGATCACCGGTCTCGGCCTCAAGGAGGCGAAGGACATTGTGGATGCCGCGCCCAAGGTGGTGAAGGAGGGCGTGAAAAAGGAGGAGGCGGAGGAGTTCAAGCAGAAATTGGAGGGAGTGGGCGCAACCGTCGAGCTTCAGTAAGGGCGGAAACAAAAGGCGCCCCGATGTACATCGGGGCGCCTTTTGAAATAGGCGCCGTCTTCCGGTACAGTAGGGGGGAATGAGTACCCTCATCCTGTTCGTACTTCTCCTCCTGTTTCTCGACGCCCTTGTTTCCGCGGCCGAGGCGGCCAAGTTCCTGGCGGACAAGTACCGCTTGGGCAAGATACTCCTGCCGCTTAAAGAGTCGATGGAGCGTCCCATCACCACGCTCATCGCGCTCTCGAACTTCATCACCATCCTCGGCAGCGTCATGACCGGTATCATCGCCGACCGCGTGTTCGGTGAGGAGTGGGTAGGAGCTTTCGCGGCCGTGCTTACCTTCTTGGTGATGGTCTTCGGCGAGATCGCCCCGAAACGGCTGGGCGAGCGGTACGCCGAGCATGTCGCGCTCGCCGCCGCTCCGGCGGTA
>CAZUVI010000006.1:12883-20645 GCA_964623795.1 uncultured Candidatus Saccharibacteria bacterium
GGCTTATCCAAAAGATCCCCCGGCCGTTCTTGGGCTCTGTGCCGAAGACGACCTCGGAAGAAGAGATCGCGTTCCTTGCAGGCGTGGCGGAAAAGGAGGGCGCGATCGAGCATGAAGAAAACCGCCTCATCCAGACCATCTTCCGCTTCAACGACATAACGGCGGCGGATATCATGACGCCGAAGCCGCTCGTGGACTTCATAGACGGGAACCGCACGGTGGCGGAGCTGGCGGAGGCCGTGAAGACCGCGAAACATTCGCGCCTGCCGGTCTACGAAAACGACGCGAACAACATCGTCGGCGTGGTGCACCAGAGGAACCTCCTGATCGCGCTCGCGAACGGCGAGGTGGACCAGCCGGTCAAAAACTTTGCCTGGGACGCCATGATCGTTCCTGAATCGCGCCCGATCGACGACCTTTTGAAGGACATGCGCGAGAAACGCGCCCAGCTTGCCGTTGTCATCTCGGACTACGGGAACGTGGTGGGGGTAGTGGGCATCGAGGACATCATCGAGGAGCTGGTGGGGGAGATCATCGACGAGAAGGATGTGGCGCCGGAATTTATCAAGCGCGTGAGCAAGAACGAGATCGTGGTCCATGGCCAAACGCGCGTCGCCTATATCAATCAGTTCTTCAACACGGAGATCAAGAGCAAGAAGAACTTGAACGGCTTCCTGCTTGAGAAGTTCGGCGAGGTGCCGGAGGAGGGCGTGGTGCTTGAGCTAGGCGGGATCCGGTTTGTCGCGGAGGCGGTGGGACCGCGGGCGATCGACCGCGTGCGCATTACCAAAAATATCGAAAAAGTAGTATGATGACTTCATCATGAACGGAGACGAAGCCATTCTTAAGAGTTTCTTGGAGCGTGTTTCTGGATTTTCACTATTTGGCGAAGAAGACAAATCCATGTGGCGCTCAAGGGCGGAACATCTTTCGCCAGAAATCATGGTTTTTCTCGCGCGGCTTTTTGAAGAGTCGCCAGAGGATATCGTGCGAATCAACGAGAACGTAAAAACAAAAGAGGAGATTCTAGCTTCCCTGGATCACGCTCGCTGGCAAGAACTTCTCGCTAAAGAAAAAGCGCATTTAGAATCGTTAAGCTAGAAAAGAAACATCATGAAAGGCAAGGAAATCCCGCAATTCGGAGAGGGGGTGGGATCGGCTCCCGAAACGGAGGAGGGTCGGGAGCGCGCGGAGTTTCGTCTAAAAATCGAGCAGGATGAGCAGACCATGATGGTGGGCGTCCTCTCGAAGCTGAACGAAGTCCCCTCGTCGCTCAAGCGCGGCATTATGGTGCTGGTGGCGGCCGGAGCAATTTTTTCCGCGACCGAGGCGGGAGCGGGCGAGGCGTGGCAGAAGCAGTACGGCTACGAGGGGTGGCAAAAGCACTATGGCTACGGAGAAACGAAAAAAGAGAGCGGCACTACAATGCGCGAGGGGGCGGTGAAGGCGGCCGACCTTGCGGAGGCGCGCCGCATGCAGGAGACCGACCGACGTTACCAGGAAGAGCTCCACAAGATCCGCTTGACGGTGATCGATCTTGCGGCACTGGATAAGGCCATACAGCGGCTGGATCAATGGCGCACGAACGAGTATCTCAAGGCGTGGCTTGAACGAGAAGTAAAGGCGCATGCGGCCGAAGTAAAAAGCAGGCACTATAGGGAATAAGGGCTGGTCGCGAATAAAGGTGGTACAATTTAGGTAATAAGGATTACACACATGGAGCAATCCCCATTAAGTCAGCAAAACAATATAACCTCACTGGCTCGTCAGACCAAGGTTTATATCGTAATTGGTGTAGCTCTGGCGCTCGTACTTGGTGCCGTTATCGGAAAATGGTATGTCGGGAAAACTTATGGAATTCCTGGTTATGTTGCCGATATACCGAAACACGGTCTTGATCTTCGCACAAAGGAGAAAAGAATTTTTGTCCTGAACGGGAGAGAATTATGGTCCTATGCGTTAGGCAATGCAAGGTGGACGATGGTGGACAAAGGCCTGTCTCTTACAGGAACCGCTTTGGGCGAATCAATTATCGAGGGCGTCGGTCCTATGGTCGCGTATGTTTCAAATGCTGGCGCGAGAAAAGAACTGATGGTAAGCGACGTTCATGGCAATAAACTAAGAATCTTTGAGCTCGAAGGAGGAGCTGAAGAGTCATACGATATATTTTTAAACGAATGGTCCCCGAATAATCTGCAACTTCTTTTTGCAGTAGCCATGGATACGGGCGGCATCGGACAAAACAGTTTCATACTATCAGCAAGAGCGGCAGAAATTGATAGGGGGTTTTACGTTGCCGACCTCAACGGGGGTAAAATATATAAACTTGCCGTCGGCGCAGAAGAAGGACAGCCGTGGGAATCTTTGGGGTGGCTTGATAATAATACGATTTTGTTCAGCAAAGGCGACGCACTTTTTTCTTATTCTCTGCGCCTAGGAAGGCCCGTTCCTTTCGAAAAGCAGCTTTTCCCCCAAGGAAAGAAGCCCTTCGCCTTCAGGAAGTCCAAGGTCAGCGAACGCGGAACTTTCTCGTATGAGACCGGTGAGTTGGGTGATAATCCGAATTCGCAAATTTATTTTTTTGACGGGGAAGCCTACCGTTTGGTGAAAGACGGCGGATGGGCCGAAAACCAGTTTTCTTTAATATCTCCAGATGGCAGCCTCATTGCTTATAGCAGATTTTTAACCGAAAATACTTTCAATCAGAAAGCCGAGATTCATATTTATCACGTCAAAGACGGAAAAGATGAGGTCTTGCCCTTTGAATTTGCAACAAGTTTTATGAGCTATTATTGGTGGAATAACACGAGGCTGGTGGTAAAGGAACCTGGCTCCGAACTCGCATTCCTATCGGTGTATGACGTGATAAATAAGAAGCAGGAATTGATTGTGAAGAAGCCCGCCGACGAAGGAGCAGTAGCGCCTTGACCAAACCGCTAGGCGGCAAAAGGCTGCTTTTAAAAACTGCGCAAAACAAACGATTTAGGCAACAGGAATTACGCACATGGACCAATCACAGCTAAGTTCCAAGAGCAACGTGGATCCAAACGGTAAGGGCAGTAGCCAAGAACTGACCCCGAAGGGGCAAGACGAGAAGGAACTGACCTTCGTTGACTTCGTGCGGCCGGAGTTTCTTATCGGCTCGTTACTGCGTGGCGCAAAGTTGCCGAAGACGTTGAAGCTGATTTTACAAGCTCTTTTATATATGGGTATCAGCGCGCTGATTTTGTCGCTGCTCTTCGGGGGAAAGTTGCTAGATTGGTTAAGGCCGGGAAGTCGTCTTGCTGGTTTGGTTATAACAATACTCATTTTTGGTGCTGTGCTGTGGTACACTAAAAAATAAGGTTAGTTTCTGAACTATGCGGAACAAACGATTAGTTCTTATCATCACCATCGGTATTCTGGCGCTTGCTATCATTGGTGCCGGCATTTTCTATGCCGCGCGCTTCACGAATTTTCCCTCCAAAGAGTCCGCGAAACAAGCAGAAACTCTCGAGGATGAAACGGCCAACTGGAAAACGAAACAATTTCAAATTCAAGCCGGTCAGGGATTCGAGATAAGGGTTCCCCCGGCGTGGAAGGATGCGTTTATGCTAAGAGAAAACTTATTCACCCCATATCCTTTCGGGAGAAGGCCGGGACCGGTCCAATTTGGTTGGTGGACCAATTCCATTTTAGCTGTAAATCCCGCTGATCAAGACACTCTCAAAATCCCTTGGGAGCTTCTCCATATTGATATACTTGCATCCGAAGATGCTGCACAGCTTGGTCTTGACAGCAAAACAATCGGCCCGGGAGGAGGTACAATGAAACGTCTCAGAGCGGGCGGAGCTGATTTTGTAGTAGTATTCTACAAGCCAGTATGTCAAGATTGCGAACCAGGTTCTTGGTACACAGAACGGAGGGCCGAAGCCGACCGAGTAGTCGAAACTTTTAGGGCATACTAATTGCCTTCCCTTATTTAAGAAACGAGCATCACGCGTATGGACCAATCCCAACTAAATCCGCAGAGCAATAGTAACCAACTGGGGCAGAAAACGCTGGCTTATCTAACCATCGGGTTCGGTGTTGCTATCGGGGCGCTTGGAGGATGGCTACTATATTACTTCACGGTTTTTAGCGAATCTGCGGTACGAGCAGTCGTCTTAATGGCGGTTGGCGGTCTTGTGGGAGGATACATTGTGTCAATTATCATTCGGGATGAACTTAGGAATCCGAGCCGTTTTGACCGGAAGGAGTTTAGGAGAGGGCTTTTGTGGGGTTTTATGCCGCAGACACTCCTTTTCACACTGTCTGCTCTATTGGCTCTTATCGGTCTGTCATTTGGCCTAGACCTCTTTTCTAGCGTTATCATTCCCGCTATTCTCGCTCTTCCCTTTTTAATATTCCCGTTTGTTTTTGGCATAATCCGCGCGTTTAAGCGGCGATCCCACGCCACAGGATTACTGTGGGGAGGCATATTGGGAATAATCTTTTTTGTCGGGTGGTTATGGTTTATGTTCGGTTGGCTCGCAGCCATCTCAAGATGACACGAGAACTTTTTAATCCAATCGATGCAAAATAAATCGCGAATTCTCGTCATAGTTGTCGGCATCTTGGCGCTTGCTATCATTGGTGCCGGCATTTTCTATGCCGCGCGCTTTGCCGGCCCTCTTTCTCAAGAATCCGTGGAGCAGGACGAGGCCGCCACCAAAGACGAAACCGCCAACTGGAAAACGTATCGGAATGAGGAATTCGGATTTGAGTTTCGCTATCCACCAGAATATGCAATAGGCGTAACTACCGAACCCGGCGCGGTTTCCCTTGGGCTGCCTTCTGGATTGGATTTAGAGAAGCATACAGAGTGGGGAAGCGGGTCTTATACTGCGGACAGGGTGTTTGAGCAAGTTAGATTCGGAAAAGATATGCCCTACGAAATCGGCGAAAAGCCCCTTCTTACCACGTACGCCATCCCTAATTTTGCGGCGCCGCGCTATCTTGTGCGAGTGCTTGCGAATGGGGACGGCACGGATTTTGTCTCGGTGCAGATGAGAACAGATAAGCTCGATCAATTTTTGAAAGAGACTGATTTATTCTTTTCCGAATTCAAGTTTCTTAAATAAGTAAAAGGATTGACAGCGCGGCGAACTGTTCTTAAAGTTGAGGAATAATTCGGCGTGAGCCACCCCCGCGCGCAAAACAGCGGGGACTTAACTTATCGCAATGAGTAATAAGCAGCAAAAATTCGAACTGGCCGAAACGATGAAGCCTGCCGGCGACCCCGCACCGAATCGAGTTCTTGCACTCTCGGCTACCGCCGGAGTGTTGCTGACAGGAACTCGATTGGTGACGGGGCAAGCCAGCCCAACGCAAAACGTATGAATAAAAGTTTCCAACTTGTTTCACATAACAAGCCAGCTGGTGATCAGCCTAGCGCTATCGAAAAGCTCGTTCGGGGGCTCACGGAGGGCCATGGACACCAGACGCTTTTAGGCGTTACGGGTTCCGGCAAGACCTTCAGCGTGGCGAACGTGATCGCGGCGGTGCAGAAGCCCACGCTCGTTATCGCACACAACAAGACGCTCGCCGCACAGCTCACGAACGAGTTCCGGGAGCTTTTTCCAAAGAACTCGGTGAACTATTTCGTTTCGTATTACGACTACTACCAGCCGGAGGCGTATATGCCCGTCTCGGACACGTACATCGAAAAAGAGGCGATGATCAACGACGAGATCGACAAGCTGCGCCACGCGGCGACCATGGCTCTTTTGACGCGCACCGATGTCATCGTTGTCGCCTCTGTCTCCTGCATCTACGGCCTCGGCGCGCCGGAGGTCTACGAACAGAACATTTTCCACTTCACGGCTGGCGACAGGATCGACCGCAAGCAGTTCATGCGGAAGCTCGTGGAACTTCAGTTCACGCGCACGACCGCGGACCTGAAGCGCGGCACGTTCCGTCTGCGCGGCGATAATTGGGAGATCATGCCGCCGGACCGCGAGGTTATCTACGCCTTCGAGCTCAAAGGTGGCAGGATCGAAAAGATCTACGAAGTCGACCCCGTGGCGGGTTTCCGGCCGGGGGCTACGCCGGAGCTTCCCGACATCTATATTGCGCCGGCTAAGCACTTCATCACGCCCCCTGCCTCCCGGAAGCGCGCCGTGAAGGCAATACGCGAGGAGCTCAAGGAGCAGCTCAACCGTTTCGAGGAGCAGAAGAAGTTCCTTGAGGCGGAGCGGCTCGAGCGGCGCACCAAGTTCGACCTTGCGATACTCGGGGAGGTCGGCTATTGCCACGGCATCGAGAACTATTCGCGGCACCTCTCCGGGCGCGCCGCCGGCGAGCCGCCGGACACCCTGCTTGATTACTTCCCGGACGACTTTCTGACCATTATCGACGAGTCGCATGTCACGGTACCGCAGCTCGCCGGCATGTATGAGGGCGACGCCTCGCGGAAGAAGACGCTCATTGAGTACGGCTTCCGTCTGCCTTCGGCGGCGGACAACAGGCCGCTCACCTTCAGGGAGTTCGAGGACCGCATCGGTCAGGTAATCTACACCTCGGCAACGCCGGGTCCGTATGAGCGGAAAAAGAGTTCGGAGTCGGGGATCGTCGAACAAGTTATCCGGCCCACGGGTCTTGTGGATCCGAAGATCACCATGCGTCCGGCGCGAGGGCAGATCGATGACCTTATCCCGCGCATCGAAGAGCGCGTGTCAGTAAAGGAGCGCGTGCTCGTGACCACGCTCACCAAAAAGATGGCCGAAGACCTCTCGGCCTACCTCGAGAGCAAAAAAATGAAGGTAGCGTACCTCCATAGCGACGTAAAGACGCTGGATCGCATCCGCATCCTTACGAGTTTGCGGAAAGGGGAATTCGACGTGCTGGTTGGCGTGAACTTGCTTCGGGAAGGCCTTGACCTGCCCGAGGTGTCGCTCGTCGCCATTCTTGACGCGGACAAGGAGGGGTTTCTGCGGAGCGAGACCTCGCTCATTCAGACTATCGGCCGTGCGGCGCGGAACGTTCGGGGCGAGGTCGTCATCTACGCCGACCACATCACCGGCTCCATCGAGAAAGCGGTTGGGGAAACGGAGCGCCGCCGCGCGATACAGGTGAGGTACAACAAGGAACACGGCATCACGCCGAAGACGATCGTGAAAGAGGTGAAAGATATTCTGCCGGTCGAGAAGATCCTCGCGCTTGAACTGAAACCACTCCCGAAATCAAAGGCCTCGCTCGAAAAGCTCATCAGGGAAAAAGAGCGCGAGATGCGCGAGGCGGCGCGCCAGCTGGATTTCGAGCTCGCGGCCATCCTACGGGATGAGATCCGGATGTTGCTCAAGGCCGCAAAAGAGAAAGGAAAAACTGTCGCCAAGGGATAAAAAAGATGCGGGCTCCCCAAGAGGGGGAGCCCATAAAGATGAAACACCACGCATTCTCACTAGGGTGCCAGCCGTGCAAGTTGCGCCTCGAGGCGGCGAAGCTCTTCCGCGGCTCCGGGGATCTCTTCGGATACGAAGCTCCTCATCTCCTCGATGAACTCCCGAGTTGCCTGTGCGAGCGCGGCATAGATTTTCTCGGGCGTACCGCCGAGCGGGTGCCGCGGTCTCCTTGAAACCTTCTTCTCGCTGTAGAGGTGCCGCTCGACGCTCCCGTCCCAGGAGCGGGACTCGTTAGAGTCCGTCCGCGCTCCATGGGAGCTGGCGCCATGAAGATCCCTCGCGACACTCAGCAGCTTTCCTGCGCGCGCAAGCGACCCGTGGGTTTTGATGTCGCGCATGCC
>CAZUVI010000007.1:0-20140 GCA_964623795.1 uncultured Candidatus Saccharibacteria bacterium
TCACGATAGGCATCAGCCGCTCGAGGAGCCAGGGGCTCGCGCCGAGCGCTGTCTGGAGAAGGTTCGGTTGGAAGAATGCGAGGCCAAGGACGGTGATAAAGAGCGTCACCGCCGAGGCGATCGCGATCCGCTCCACCCTGTCGTTCGAGAGCGGGAGCAGAGCCAGAGGATTCACGAGGCCGACCGCGATGGCGCGCACCTGCGATGAGCCATGCCGAACCGGCTGCGGCAGTTTCTTCCTCGCCTGCGCCGCTTCACGCCGGATGGTCGCGTACTTGTCCTGGCTCATGAGCCACCTCCTTTGAATTTACTGCCCTCCTTATCGCACAGAGAGGCCCCACAGCGCAATTGACTTTGTGAGTAAAAAGTTGTAATATTTTCCCAGCTTTATTGACAGTCGGAAGGAGTGTCGGATGACGCTCAAAGAGTTCGCGACGAAGGCGGCCGGAAGGCCGTGCAATTCCTGTTCGCGTCCCCTTCCCGCCACGATCGAGATCGAGCACTACGACCACGACGGCGGCTGGGAGGTGGAGGGTTTCGCGGTCAAGCAGTGGCTCTACGCCACTTGCCCGGCCTGCGAGTATCAGAACGCGCTCTGGAAGCTCGGCATCAAGGGCGACGAGAATCGCAATCACGGGGCGATCGCGGAGGTCCGCGACGCCGTCTACCGCCACCTCTGGAACTAAGAGCAAAGCGAAAGAAAGGAGGGTCCCGTGGAACTCGAGCACTTCGGCTGGAACGTCCTCACGTTCGGTTTCATCGGCGCCCTCGTCTTCGCGTTCGTTGAAGCGTGGGGGCTCTGGGAACAGAACAAAGAGGTCTGGCGGCAACGGTCCGGCCAGTCCCTCTCCGTAACCTGGGTCATCTACGGCGCGTTCCTCATGGTGTCAGGCGCCCTCTACGGGACCTCGACCGGAAGCATCGCGCTCATGGCAGCCGGCACGCTCGTGGGGTTGATGCACATTCCAGTGCTCATCGGCCTCTACAAGTTCAAGGGCTACACGCGATGGAACCACGCGCTCCTCCTTTTTCTTTTCGTGGCGCTTTGGTTCATGCGCGAGTCGCCTCACAAGGATTGGTTCTTCCTCGCCTTCTCGTTCGGCAGTGTCGGCGCGGACATCATGTAGCCCTACGAGATGTGGCGGAACAAGAACGCGGGCGTGGTGGAAGTCAAACTCCTCGGCGCCTATCTCGCGAGCACCGTGTTCTGGACAATGTACGCCTTCGCCGTAGGCGACTGGACACTCCAGATCATCTGCCCGGCCTTCCTCGTCATTCTCACCGTAACGCTCTGCCTCTGGGCCAAGTACAGGAAGAGCGCGCGCACATAGTTTCGGGCCCCGCCATTGGCGGGGCCCTGAATCATTTATGTGGGCATCTTTATGCACTCGGAGAAGGGATACACCGTGTGGCCATCCACGTCGATGGGTTTGTCGCCGGGCCGGGGCATCCACTGCCCGCCGCCTTCGATGACGACCCACTCCCCTTCCGGAAGGTTCTCGAACCTTACCCTGCCTTCCGCGTCCGCGACCGCGAAGCGCGTGACCTCCTTTAGGGAATCCATGAAGAGGATCACCACCTTCACGCCCGGCTCAAGACGGCAGATGTCGAGCGTGCCGAGTTTCCCGACAGACGGCGGGAGCGGCGTCATGATCTGCTGCGCGAGGAGCAGCCCCGCAAGCACGACCCCCATCATCGCGGCTTCTGTCCGAACGCGCGCTCGAACCGATCGACGAACTGCTCGACCGTAAGCCCGCGCTCGCCCATGGCGAACATCAGGTGTCCCTGGAGATCGCTCGGGAGCGAGTCGAAGTCCGGCGTGTCGGCCATGGCCTCGATGGGTACGCCGTCCCAGATGTCCGGCTGGGACGCCATCTTCGCCTTGAGCCCGTCGAGAAGCTTGAGGCGTTCGGCGGGGGTCATCCGCGCCCACGCAAAGCTGCAGCTGGCAACGAAGCTCATGTCTATCACCCCTTTCTAATCTGCTGCCTCTACACTACACCGCGAACGCCGAATGTCAAAAAAAAGCGGCCGCGATGGCCGATTTTTTTGACGTCCCCGCGAGTTAATGCGAGTGCCCGCACATGCCGCCGGAGCAGCACTTGCACATGCCGCCCCCGAGCTTCATGAGGCCCCAGAGGCCAACCAAAACCGGCCAAGCGACGCCTACGAACTGCTCGCTCCACACGCCCCAACCATTGTGGAGCAGGAAGAGGAGCGCGAAAAGAACGACGAGCAGATGCGGCACCTTGTGGTGCGGGCACCGGCACATCATCCCCTCTTTCTTCATCATTTCTCCTTCCATTGATGAGATTAAATTTAAGCTCGACCTTTTGCGGGGCCGTCCCTATTCTCCGACGTACGAGATGCCGATGCGAAGAAGCTCCGCCAGCCCCTGGAGTATCCAGATAGCAAGATTGCCGACGAGCCGGAAGAGTTGGGTAAAGCGGATGCCGACGTTGCCTTCGAACCAGGAGTTCGCGCGGTCGAGAAAATCCGCGGCCGTGCCGATATCCTGTCCGATGTCGTCGCGGGACGCCGGCAAAAACTCCAGGATCGTTCGCGTAACGGCGTTGTCCCCGCCCGCTCCTATGTTGATATTCTTCGCCGCGTCAAAAAGTTCGTAAAGCGGCTGGGGAATGATGTTCAAAACATTTTCCGCGCTCGGAATATTCCGAACGTCCGTAAGCTGGGCAGTGAGGGTCGCGGCGAGGATGAGGCCGATCATAGATAGTCGTTGGGGTCGATGGTCACGCCAACCGGCACGAGGCCGGCTGCGGGCGGGACCGACTTCATCTGGACGCTCGGCGCCCAGTAGACCGTGAGGTGGATATGGGGACCGGTCGAGTAACCCGTGTTGCCGGAGTAACCGATAAGGTCTCCTCTCTTCACGGTAGCACCGCGCGCGACCACCTGTCGAGAAAGATGCGCGTAGAGCGTCGAGAGGTTGTTGTCGTGCTTGATGAGAACGTACCTGCCGTACTGGTACTTTTGCCAGCGCGACACGCCGCGGTCGTTGTTGTCCACGGCCATCACCGTGCCGTCCGCCGCGGCAAAGACGGGCGTTCCCACCGGCACGCCCCAGTCAACGCCGTTATGGAACTTGGTCTTGTAGGCGCGCTGGGCAAATGCCGTGGCGCCATAGCCCTGGCTCATGATGCCGCTCTCGACGGGTTTCGCGAGCACGCCAGGACGCTTGAGCGGTAAAACGCTCGGGTCGAACGCGGCGCGCAGCTCGTGCTCCAGCTCGTCGATGACGCGGCCGATCTCCTCCTGTTTCTTCTCGAGCTCCGCGAGCTGCTGCTGATAGGTCTGTTCGCGGCTCTTGGTCTGCGTTAAGAGCGTCTGGCGTTCGGAACGTTTATCCTCGACGATGCCCTTCCTCGACTTGAGGTTCACGCTCTCGCGCTCGATGCCCTGCTTTTTCGCGCCCGTGAGCTGGATGTTCGTATCGAGCTCGTCATAGAGGACGTTTAGATTGGCGATCTCGACCGCCAGGCCCTGGTTCAGGTCCGCCAAGCTCTGCGCGGTAAAGATGCTGTCCGCCAAGCTCTTGTTCTTCAAAAAGACGACGAGAAGGTTATCCGCGTCGTTCTGCTGGAGTTCGCGCAGGAATTGCGCGATCGCCTCCTTCTTGCCGCCGATCGACGTATGCACGTCCGCGATGTCGTATTGCAGGCCGTCGAGCTCCAGGGAGAGCTTTTGGATGTTGATCTCGCTCGCCTTGATGTTAAGCCCCAGACGGCTGATATCGTAGTTGATCTGCTTAAGTTCGCCCTGGAGCGTCTTGCCCTGCTCCTTGGTCTCCTCGAGGTTCTGCTGGGTTGACTGAACCTTGCTGTTGATCGCTTCGAGTTCCTTGGCTTTTTCCTCGATCTTGGTGCGAAGCTCCTCCGGTGCGGAAGCTCCGGACGCGAAACCTCCCCAGAGGAGGGCGAACGCGACGACACCTACGGTTGTGATTCGCAGAAAGAGAAACATGGAGGTTCTATACCAATCCGAGTTTTTGAAGCGCGAGGCCGAGCCGCCGGAGCGTCTCCTCCTTGCCCAGCGCGGCCGCAAGCTCGAACGGCCCCGGCGATGCCTGCCTGCCGCTCAAAGCCACGCGGAAGGGCCAAAGCACGGTGCCCCTCCCCTTCTCTTCGGCGTACGGCATGAGCTTTGCGGTAAGCGCCGAGACGGCGAATTCCTTCTCCGGAGCGTTCTGCAGCATCTCCTCGAGACGAGCGAGGCGTTCGCGGATATCGGCGAACGATGCGTTCTGCCAGACAAGGAGCTTTGCGTCGTAGTCGGGCAAGGAAAAATAGAGTTCGCCGTTCGTGATGATGTCTCCGAGGGTCTTTGCGCGCGATTTTTCAATTGCAGCCACCTTCGTGAGCAGCGTATCATTCCACGCCAGGCCGCGCGCCGCAAGGAGCGGCCGGAGATGTTCCGCCAGCTCGTTATCCGAGAGCGTGCGGACATACTGCGCGTTCAACCAGTCGAGCTTTTCCTGGTTGAAGACCGCGCCCGCTTTTTGCACGCGCTTGATGTCGAACACTTTGATAAGCTCCTCCTTCGAATAGATCTCCCGCTCCTCTGCCCGCGGATGCCACCCCATGAGCGCCATGAAGTTGAACATCGCCTCCGGCAGGTAACCGCCTTCGCGATACGCGAGAAGCGAGGTCTCCGCGTAGCGTTTGGACATCTTGGAGCGGTCCGCCGAAAGGATGAGCGGCAGATGGCCGTAGTCCGGATGCGCGAAGCCGAGCGCGTCCTGAAGCAGTAATTGCTTCGGGGTGTTCGAGATGTGGTCTTCGCCGCGGATGACGTGCGAGATGCGCATTTCGTGGTCATCCACCACCGCCGCGAAGTTATAGAGCGGCGCGCGCAGGTTCTTCGCGATGGCGATGTCGCCGAAGAGCGCCGCGTCGAACGTGATCTTGCCGCGGATCATGTCCTTAAAGGACACTGCCGTCTCCGGCATCCGGAAGCGGATAAGCTGGGGCGACGCGCTGCCGGAAGCCGCGCGGTTCCGGCAGCGTCCGCTGTACTTGGGCGCAAGCCCTTGCGCCATCATCGCCTGCCGCTCCTCTTCAAGATCTTCTTTCGTGCAGTAGCAATAATAGGCCTTGCCCTCCTCAAGGAGGCGCTTCAGATGCTTCTCATAGACCTCGAGGCGCTCGCTCTGGCGCACCGGCCCCTCGTCCCATTCGAGCCCGAGCCACGCGAGCCCCGCAATGATCTCTTCCTCGTACTTTGTGTCCGACCGTTCAAGATCGGTATCCTCGATGCGCAGAATGAACGCGCCGCCCGTACTTTTCGCGAACAGCCAGTTGAAAAGCGCCGTGCGCGCGGTGCCAAAATGGAGCGGTCCCGTCGGCGACGGCGCGATACGGACGCGAACCTCTCTTTTATTCTCCGTCGGCATTGGTCGCAAGTTCGACAAGTCCTTCCGCGATGAGGCGGGCGGCGCTCGGCCGGGCGAACTGCGAAGCGGCCTCGCTCATGTCGCTGCGTTTCTGCGCGGCGCCGAAAATTTTCTTGAGCTGGGCCGCGAAGATATTGGGCAAGAGGTTCTGCTCCTCAAGCACCACGGCCGCGCCCGTCTTCGCGTACTCATACGCGTTCGCGCGCTGGTCCGCGCCTTCCTGGAGCGGGATGAGGATCGAGGGTTTGCCGAACGCCGCGATCTCGAAGATCGAACCCGCGCCGGCCCGGGAAACGATAAGGTCGGCGGCGGCGAACGCGTCTTTGATGTCCTCTTTGAAATACGCCATCGGCTTGTAGCGCGAACGCTCCTCGGGGTGGAAATCCTTCATCAGAAATTCGCCTTCGCGCTTGATCTCCTCGAAGTTCTTGACGCCCACCTGATGCAGGATCTGGAAGTCGCGAATGAGGAGTTCGAGGGAATTCAGAATGAACTCGTTGATGCGCGTCGAGCCCTGCGATCCGCCGAGCACGAGAAGCAGGGGCTCGTCCTGCGCGAATCCGAAGTAGCGTTTCGAGAACTCCTGATTGTCGCGGTCCTTCAAGAGGAAGGTGCGGATGGGGTTCCCGACCAGCGCCACGTTCCGGTCGCCGAAATACTCCTGCGAAGAGAGGAACGAGATGCCGATGCGCGTTGCGAAGCGAGCCGCCCAGAGATTGGCGCGTCCCGGCACCGCGTCCGATTCGTGGATAAGGACCGGAATGCGGTAGAACCAGCATGCGAAGACCACCGGCAGCGATCCGGGCCCGCCCTTCGAAAAAAGGACGTCTGGCATGATCCAAAAGACATGGAAGAGCGCCTGGAAAATGCTCACAAAGAACTTCGGAATATCCAGAATGTTGAGGAGCGAAACGTACCGCCTCCACTTGCTCGAAAATACCTCGGAGATCCGAATTCCCTGCTCGAGAAGTATCTCGCGGAAACGGCCCGGGGCTCCCACGTAATGGGTCTCCACGGTGATCCCGTGCTCAGCTCCTATGTTCTGAAGCTCTTCCGCGACCGAGATCAGGGGGTAGATGTGGCCTCCCGTCCCCCCTCCGGTCACGAGTACGCGAAGCGAAGAATAGGTTTTGGGCATTGTGCGTATGGAGATTTTCAGCCGCTATCAGCGCTGAATGCTCTTTGTAAT
This sequence comes from uncultured Candidatus Saccharibacteria bacterium, assembly GCA_964623795.1. Classification (GTDB taxonomy): domain Bacteria; phylum Patescibacteriota; class Minisyncoccia; order UBA6257; family CAYSDW01; genus CAYSDW01. Next base: position 6,600 of record CAZUVI010000007.1, read on the forward strand.
GTTAACAATTATTCCCGCCATTGTTAAAAAGGCGACCAACGCCGTCGAGCCGTAACTGATGAACGGCAAGGGAACGCCGGTCAAGGGAATGAGGCCCGAGATGGCGGCGATGTGCGTAAAGGCCTGGATGCCTATCACGGAAGCGAACCCCACCAAAAGCAGGCGCCCGAAGGGTTCCGTCATTTTTCTCGCCAGCATGAAACAGCGCGTTACGATCGCGAGGAAGACCGCGATCAATGTGCTCGCGCCCATAAATCCGAACTCTTCCGCGATGACGGCGAAGATCGAGTCGCCGACCGGTTCCGGCAGATAGTTATACTTGCTCGTTGACTGTCCGTAGCCGACGCCAAAGAGCCCGCCCGACCCTATGGTGATGAGCGCCTGCTCGATGTGATAACGCGACCCTTGAACGTCGCCGCCCGAGATGAACGACTTCACGCGCTCCAAGCGGTAGGGCGTGACCGCGATGAGCGCGGCGAGCCCCAGAAGCGCGCCAAACACGAAGAGCCCTATGTAGCGGTACTTGGCGCCGCCCGCCCAGTAGACGATGAGACCGGAGAGAACAATGACGGCCGCCGTCGAGGTGGCCGGCTGCATGGCCAAGAGAAGGGCGACGAGGCCCGAGATGGCCGCGAACGGCAGAAATCCTTCGACAAATCCCTTAACGCGGTTTGCCGCCTTATTCGAGAGCCAGGCCGCAAGATACAGGAGATACGTAAGCTTCACGAATTCAGCCGGCTGGACGGTGAGCGGCCCCACCTTGATCCAGCGGGCTGCGCCGCCCACGGAAAACCCGATCGGCGTGAAGACCAGGACCAAAAGGCCGATGCTCGCGAGAAGAAGAAAAAAAGATATCGTCTCGTACCGGCGATACGAAATGACGTTGCCCAGATAAAATCCGAGAAGCCCCAGCGCGAGGCCGAACGTGATCTGATGGCGCAGGTAGTAGTACGTATCGCCGAACTTGATCTTGCCGAGGTCCGAGGAAGCGGAAGAGAGCATCACGAGCCCGAAGACAGTAAGCAGGAGGAACGCCGCAAGAAGGAAATAATCGGGGCTGTGGATCGCCCTGCCTTTGAGCCGGTTGAACATCCTGGTTAACGCCTGATCACCTCCCCGCCCAGCGCGTCCGTCGTCTGGCCGTCCTTGACCGCCACCGTGCCGTTCACCACCACGTGTTTGATCTCGCTCGCCTGGAACACCGTAATGTCCGCGCACATGCCTTCGCGGATAGCACCGCGCTCCCTGATGCCGCAGAACTGCGCAGGCGACCAGGTGATCTTTTTCACCGCCTCCTCGATGGGCCACGCCGCCTCCGCCGTGATCTCGAGAAAGCGCGGGAAGGTCCGAACGGCACGGTCGAGGACCAGCGAGCGGAACTCCTTGATGCCCTTCGCGGGCGCGGAGCCGCCGCTGTTCGAGCCCACGAAACTTCGATCGTTCAGCATGGACTTTTGGATGCGCGCGGCATCGATGTTCTGGTACATGATGGTCGCGCGAAGGCCGGTGAGCTCCATGAGCTCGAGAAGCGCTTCCTTTGCGTCCGTGAGACCCCGATGTTCGGCGAATTCGCCGAGCGGCCTGCCGTGCAGATATTCGTGGCGCGGCGCGTTGGCGATGATGAACGTCTGGTCGTTCACGGCCGGCATCTCTTCGCGGATGCGCTCCCTGATCGCGGGCGTTCTGACGTGGGAAAGCATCACCTCGAGTCCGCCGTCCTGCGCCCATTTCGGCAAGAACGTATAGAGAGCGAGCGAACTGGTGGCGAACGGATAGCTGTCGAATCGCACGCCGACCGGCGCGCCCTCGATGACCTGCATCGCCTCGTCGTATTCCTTCTCGAATCCGCGGAGCGGCCGCAGATGGCTCATCACCGTCTTCACCTGCGCCTTCTCCGCCGCCGCTATCGTTTCGCGCACGGAAGAGACGAGTCCTTTGTCCTCGTCACGCAAGTGCGTTGTGTATATGCCGCCGTACTTCGCGACGACGCTGAGAAGATCGAGAATTTCCGCAAGCGGCACGCGATTCGAATGCGCATAGCCCAGCCCGGTCGAGAGACCCAAGGCGCCCTCTTCGAGCGCGCGCTCCACGACATGCGCGAACACCTTGCGTTCGTTCTCCGTGAGATCGCGGAACGCTTCGCCGATGAGCGCCCGCCGTATGGTGGCGTGACCGATGAGCGTGGCAAAATTCACGCCAAGGCGTTTCTTCGAGAGCACGCCGAGGAACTCCCCCATCGTGTGCCAATCCACGTTGATCTCCGAAGGGTCGGCCCATTTGCGGATGGATTCCAGCGTGCCGTAGAGGAGCGGCGCCAACGACGCTCCGCAGTGGCCGCCCACGATGGTCGTTACGCCCTGGAGCAGGAACTCGCGCTGGCTGGGATTGGAGAAGAGCGTGAGGGTATGGTCGGAATCCGTGTTGACGTCGATGAACCCGGGTGCGGCAAAAGCCCCCAAGCCGTCGATCACCGCGTCCGCGCTCTTGCCGCCAAAGGGACCGATCGCGGAGATCTTCTTGTCTTTTATGAAAATATCCCCCTTGAACGGCGGGCGGCCCGTGCCGTCCACTATCTGAACTCCTTTGATAAGCAGAGTCGTCATCTCTCCTTAAAGTATAGCAAATGGGAAGCCCCGCCGGGGGCGGGGCTTCAGTCGCTATCGCTATATCGTGCTCGCACGCTTCGCCACTTCGAAGTCCGTCTTCATCACCCGCGCCGCATACCACACGGGAGACGTTCTGCCCTGGGGCGGTTCCTCGAGGGCTTTGACCCAGTCCTCGAGCGATTCCGCAGCGGCGAGCGGGATACTGACGACCATAGCGACAATGCCGTCCTTCTCGATCTTGCCGCCGAGCTGGGGCTGGCGTCCGTTCATCTTGAACTGACTGATGTACGCGATGGCGTCGGTTACCTTCACGCCCTTCTTGAAAACCACGATCAGGGTGTCCGGCTCGTAGGATTCGATGCGTCCGCACCCCAGGCACCGCCGCGCCATCTCATCGCCGGTCGTCTGCTGCGCCACATCGCGGCATGGCCCGCCGTAGCGGTCCTTGTGGGCCGGAAGCTCCGCCTTCTTCTCCGGAAGCTTGCCGGGAGGCATGCGTGACCTCCTCAGGGTTCTAACTAATATGAAAATCTGCTGCTCCCACCCTACCACGCCACGTAATACAACCTCAACTTGCCGCAGCGGCATAACCACTGTGACATTAGGCACAAGAACAGCAATTCCAAATATGCCAAGCCGATGCCAGCTACAAACCTCTTAAACGGTTGAGGTTGATATACGGGGCACGTCCCGCGCCGAAGAACCACCGCAAGCAACAGCGTGAGCGAACGAACTATCCAAGCCGGTCCAGGAAGAAGATGACGAGGCCGAGCGCCATAAAGACGGTCGAGATGATCCAAAAGCGCATGGTAACCTTCGTTTCCGGCCAGCCGAGCGCCTCGAAGTGATGATGAATGGGCGTCGAGAGGAACACTTTGCGCTTGAGGATCTTTTTGCTCAAAAGCTGCGCGATGACCGAAACGGATTCGATGACCAGAATGATGCCGAAGAAGGGCAGAAGAAGCGCGGTGTTCGTAAGCATCGCGATGACGCCCAGCGTGATGCCGAGGGACATCGAGCCCGTGTCGCCCATGAAAAACTGCGCCGGATAGATGTTGTACCACAGGAACGCGAGCAAACTGCCGACAACGACGCCGCCCAAGACGGCAAGGTCGTACCGTCCGAGCGCAAAGGCGACCACCGTGAGCGCGCCGAAGGCGAAAAGCGATTCCCCTCCCAAGAGGCCATCCAACCCGTCCGTTTCGTTCGCGGAGAACGCCGTCGCCACGATGATGAACATAAAAATGGGCACATAGAGCCAGCCAACCGCGAGCGTGCCAAAGAACGGCACGTAGAGAAGATCGAACCCGAGCCGATAGTAGAACCACCAGGCCCCGACGGCGGCGATCGCCGCGTAGAGCATGAGCTTGTGGCGCACTTGGAGCCCGCCGCCCTTGCTGCCGATCTTCAAGACGCCCAGCCAGTCGTCGGCAAGACCGATCACGGCCGCGATAAGCATGGCCGCGAGCGGCAGGTAGGTTTGCGCGCGGTCCACGAAGTTCAGGAACGTCCAGACGCCGTCAAAGAGCGTGTCCAGGAAAAGAAATGCGAGCGCGAGACCGAGCGTGGTGGCCCAGATGATGATGCCGCCCATCGTCGGCGTGCCCGCCTTTTTCTGGTGCAGAGAGGAAAAGATCGGCGCGGATTCGGCGGCGCGGATCTGCTTCGAGACGCGGAACTGCGCGAGAAGCCGCACCAAAAGCGGCGTTGCGGCCATCGCGATCGTGAACGAGAGCATCGCGAGGCCCAAGACGCGCGCCACCTGCAAAAGTTCTATATTCGGGCTACCGGGCATAGGATTTCTTGAGCCACTCAAAAAGTTTCTCGGTCTCGCCAAAACGGTCTTCGGTCCCCAGAACAACGATGAAGACCGGCCGGTGAAGATAAGAAAAAATGGAGACGAGATTGCCGCCCGCTTCGTCGGTATAGCCGGTCTTCCCTCCCAGAAATTCCGGCCGGCCGGAGAAGGCGTTGATGCTCGTAAGCGTGCGCACGGCTCCGGAGGCAAGCTCTTGTATCTTCGTTTCTTTGCTCCGCGCGGCGGCGAGAACGTCGGGATGCTCCTCGTAAAGAAAGGCGGCGAGTTTTCGCAGGTCTTCGGGGCTCGACTGGTCGAGCGACGAGATCCCCGTCGGGTCGGCGAAGTTCGTCTGGATCATGCCGAGGCCCTGGGCGACCTCGTTCATCTTCGCCACGAAACCTTTCCGGCCGTAGTGTTCCGCAAGCGCCTCGGCGGCGTCGTTCGATGAGACGGCGATGATGGAGCGTATGAGGTCTCGCGCCAGATACTTCTCCCCCGTCCCGAAACCGCCGGCGGGACCATCGGCGGCTATGGCCGCCTCGCTCACCAGAACCGGCTTCTCCGGTCCGATCTCGGTTTTCGCAACGACCGCGGTCATGAGCTTCGTGAGCGACGCGATCGGCCAGCGTTGATAAGGATTCAGCGCGAAGAGCTCCTGCCCCGTTTGGAGATCGGCCGCCAATGCCGCGCGCACATGGAGTTCCGGAACCGCGACCGCAGAAGTTCGGAGAAAGGCGTCCGTCGGGGCATCGGCCGCCGCGACCGCCGTCGCGCGGGGAGGAACCTGCGCCAAGGGCGGCGTCTGCGCCTCCTCCGCGAAGGGCGCCGCCATCACCTGGGCCAGGCTTGTAACCTGCACCTCGCGGCCGCTGTTCTCGCCGCTCACCCGGCTCGCGTCCCGTCCGATGAAAAACACGAGTCCCAGAAGCACGATGGCGAACAAAAATTTGTGGGCGTTTTCCTCCGGCATGGTCTTATTGGACGGATTCCGCCGGTTTTATTTCCGCAGCAGGGGCCGCTTCCGCGGGCGCAGCTTGGGGCGGGTTCCGGAAGGCCTCGATGAGGTCGCGGTATTTCTTCGCGTCCGGCAGGTCACCGACCGACCCCATGCCCAGTTGACGCAGAAGGTCGAAGCTCGCCTCGTAGAGATAAGCGTTGGCGCGCTTGGGATCCGGTTCCCGCGTGATGAGGCCGCGCAGAAGGAGCGAACGGAGCATAAAGGTGGAATTCACGCCGCGAACATACTCGATCTCGGCACGCGAGATGGGTCCCGCGTACATGACGATCGCCAGGGTCTCGAGCGAGGCGGGCGTGAGCGCTTCGGCGAACTCCTCTTTCACGAAGTCCTCGATGAGCTTGGTCTGCGCGGGCTTGGTGGCAAGCTGGACCGCTTTTTCGGTGCGCACGAGGGCAAGTCCGCGTCCCGCCGCTTCGCAGTCCGCGGCAAGCGCGTCGAGTGCCGCCCCGGCGGCATCGGGTTCGACCCCCAGGGTCTTCGCAAGACGCTTGAGCTCGAACGGCTCGCCATAGACAAAAAGCAGCGCTTCGATTGCTGCTTTGAGTGCCTGCGGGTCTGAATGATGCGGTGCGGCCATGGAACGCAAAAAAAGATAACGTGCCTACGATGAGGCTTCCGGTTTACTGATCATTATATCCGAAAAGTGATCCGATTGGTCAATATGCAGAAGACGATCTTTGGCAAGATGCAGAAGCGCGAGGAAGAGGACGATGATCTCCTCGCGCGAACGGTTCACGGCGATGTTCTTGAAGCTCTCGCGCATCCCCGTCGTGATGCGCCGTCCCAGTTCCGCTATCTTTTCTTCGAGCGTGATGATGACGCGCCGCACGGTTTGCGCCTCGGGAAGCGCTTCCTTGAGGGTTTTGGCGAGTTTATCCAGGGCAAAGACGAGTTTCTCCAGGGCGAGGCCCGGGGGCGGGTAGAACACGACCGGCCGGTCCATAAAAAGCGGGCGCGAGAACATCGGCTTCCTTTTGGCCCACAGTTTCTCCAATTCCCTGGCGCCCTCCTTGAACTCTTTGTAGAGCCGGAGGCGCGTCTCGAGGTCTTTGACGTCCTCACGCTCCTCCTCCGTAAGCTCGAGGTTCGGAAGGAGCGCCCTCGATTTGATAAGCAAGAGCCGGGCCGCCACCACCAGAAAGTCCGCGAGCACTCCCCGCTCCACGTTCTCGAGCGTTTTCGTGTATGCCAAAAAATCGGCCGTCACCTGCGCCAAGCTGATCTCGGTTATCTCGAGCTTCTGCTCCTCGATGAGCTCGAGGAGCTTGTCCATGGGCCCCGAGAACTCGCCCAGCTTCAGTTCGTAACGCGCTTCCATCATGCCGCCTTAGTGTAGCACTCCCACACGCTTTTTCAGCGCTTTTTGACGGAAACAGATTTGTGTGATAAAATAAAACTAGCCCAAGACAATCGAAACGCGCATGTGCGCGAGAAGGAGAACGCCATGACAACGCTCAAGGCATTCGTACGCAGCACGATCAGCGTTCTTGCCGCCCTGCTTCTCATCGCTCTGGCCGCCGGAATCGGCTTTTTCGGTCCCATCGCCCGCGCCGCCTTCGGCGAGACCACGGCCCAGTCCGTTTCGCTCGTCGAGATCGGCAACTCGTTCACCACGGAGGACGGCGGCAAGAGCATGCCGATCTTCGCGGTCATGATCGGGAACACGGAGAAGGCCGAGAGGGCGTCCCTCTACTGGACCCGGTTCTTCGGTCTGTACGCCACGAACGGCACCTTCTGGGTGCACCCCGTGGACGAGCCGGCGAACATCTGGAAGCGGATCATCTACCACCGCCCGCGGAACATCTACGAGGCCCAGATCTTCTTCGCTGACCAGGAGGCCTGGAGCTTCAAGGAGACGGACAAGGGGCATATCATCCTCCCGTCCTACGCCCGCGCGCTCACGCCGGCCCAGCTCGAGAAGGTGGACTTCATCATCACCTACTTCGACGGCGGCGGGACCAAGGTCTACGTGAAGTCCTGGACGTCGCCCGAGGACGCCAAGGCGCTTTTCGAGGCCATCGAGCGGGCGCACAACAAGTAGCCCGCCTACCGTCAGGCAGGTCGCACCTCACCCGAGGGGCCGCAGCAATGCGGCCCCTTCCCATTTCTTTATTACTCCGACAGCAATGCTCCTCGCGTATAGACGTTCGAGGGGCTCCAGATCATCCAGCCGCCGTTCTTTTCCATTCGCTCCTCTTTTGAGCAGGTCGGCGTGCTCGTGGAACTCGCGGGAACGGGCGGACACTCGTAGGCGTCGGAGATCGCCTGGATCTCCGCGCGCACCTTGACCGCGTCATAGTCGGCCCCAAGGTCGAAGTCTTGCACCCACGGACGGAGCTTTGCGCGCACCGGTTTTGTTTTCTCGAGCGCAAGAAGGCGCCGTACGGCGTTCTCCACCGAATACTTCATCACCTCATAGGGATACGCGCCCGGATTCTTGTAGCCCAGGAAGCCCGAGGCGTAATGCGAGGGGTAGGTCATCGGCGCCACGACGTCGAAATACTGGTAGGCGTCCTCGAGCGTCTGCCCGATGCCAAGATCGTCGGGATTCACCGTCGTGAGACCGAAGAGGTCCGCGGAAATAACCTCGTCCGTGAGCCCTTCGCGCAGGTACGCGAAGAAGTTTTTTATCGTCGTCCGCTTGAGCGTCGAGGTCGCCTGGAAGACCGGGAACTGCATCGCGGAGAGGTCGCCGTCCGAGGCGAAGCGAATGTAGTCGAAATTCAGCTCGTCGAAGCCCCGCGCGCCGGCGTCTTTGGCGATGGCGATGTTGTAATCCCACGCTTCCTTCGCGGCGGGGTCTATCCAGGCGAGCTTTTTGTTGTCGTACCACGTGCCGCCGGTACGCTTGTCATGGATGGCGAGCTCCGGCCGCGCCTTGGCGAGAACCGGATCCTGAAAGACGGTGATGCGCGCGATCGCGTAGATGCCTTCGTCGTGCAGGCGCTTCAAGAGTGTGTTCAAACGCGGGATGCGCACCTCCTTCGCGCCATACTTCACGACATCGGCGTTGTCGATGTCGTAGAGAACGTGCCCGGAAAAGTCCTTAACGTCGATGATGATGGCGTTCAGTTCCGTTTCCTTGATGAGCTTGATGAGCGCGGCGATGCGGGACTCCGTGCCCGCGGACCAGCTCGTGGCGTAGAGCGCCTTGACGACCTCCGGCGGATTTTGCAGCTTGCCCTGGGGCTCGATGTCCTTGACGCGACCGACAACCGGCGCGGCGCCGGGCGGCGTCGAGGTCGCCTCGGGCGCGCCCTGCCCGGGCACGACCGCCGCGCCGCTCGCGGAGTTTTTGAGGTCGGCGAGGGTGATCTCGAGCGTGTTCTTCTCCCGTATAAAAATGAAGCCGCCATAGAGGAGGCCTCCCACGATGAGCGACGAGAGGAGATAGCGCATTCTTTTCACTATTGTATAGACCGCCTCTGTTTTTTGAAAGCGCCGCAAAAGATTCGAGCCGCCCGGAAAGGGGCGGCTCATGAGGCGCACGTATTCCCGAAGCGTTCACGCCAGCGCTCCGTGTGCGGGGAACCGTACGATCGGCCGGGAAATCTGGCGCGAATCGCCTCCTTCATCCTTGCCACGTAACCCTTCTCGAGCATCAGGCAGTGATGCCGAGGAAATGGTATCCCCTGCCTCAGCATGATGACGTGGAGATACTCATGGAGCGCCACTTCGTAGAACACGGGGCCGCACCGGGCACCGTAGTCCTGCGGGCAGAGATCCATTGAGGCCCGGTAGAAGATGATGCGGTTCGCGTCCTGCGCATAGGCCAGAACGTCGCTCTGGTCGTCGGTCGTGACAAGGTAGGTGTGGTTGTAGGTCACGACGGGCGGGAGCATTCTCGCAACGCCCATGATGCGCTCTGCGTCCTGCCAGACAGCCATGACGATAAGCGGGTCCGCCCTTCGCCAGAAGAACTCCGCATCGCTCTCGAAGATATGCCTGCCCATCGAGCCGAACGAAGCACAGCCCGCAAGGAGCAGGCCGAGCGCGGCGGCCGCGAGCACTCTCCAGGGCACGGACACCCCTCCTTTCGCCTAAAAGAATACTGGCCCTACCCTACCCTACTGCTATAATGAAACGCAATGGCCGTCGCTATCTACCGCAAATACCGCCCGAAGAAGTTCGGCGACCTCCTAGGGCAAGAGGAGATCGTCGAGGTCCTGCAAAACGCCGCGCGGCAGGACAAGATAGCGCATGCCTACCTCTTCTACGGCGCGCGCGGAACCGGCAAGACCACCGCGGCCCGCCTTTTGGCGAAGATCGCGAACTGCGAAACGCGCGCCACGGATCCCGAGTTCAAAAAGCAGGGCGAACCCTGCAACAACTGCCGCGTCTGCGCGGAAGTGGACCGCGGCCAGGCGCTCGACGTCATCGAGATAGACGCGGCCTCGAACCGCGGCATCGACGAGATACGGGACCTTAAGGAGGGCATCAAGCTCTCCCCGACCTCGTACCGCTACAAGGTCTTCATCATCGACGAGGTGCACATGCTCACCCGCGATGCGTTCAATGCGCTCTTGAAGACCCTCGAGGAGCCGCCCGCGCACGCCATCATCGTGATGGCGACCACGGAGTTCGAGAAGCTTCCCGCCACCATCGTGTCGCGCGCCCAGCGTTTCGCCTTCAGGCGGCTTCCCAAGGTGGTTATCTTCGAGAAGCTCAAGACCATCGCGAAGGCAGAAAAGATCGAGGCAACGGAGGAAGGGCTCGAGATGATCGCGGCCGCGGGCGAAGGGTCGCTCCGCGACGCGGAGTCGCTCTTCGATCAGATCACCTCCTTCGGCGAAAAGATCACCGGCGAGGCGGTGGAGCGCATCATCGGCAAGGTGGGTCTCTCAAAGATAGACGGCTTCGCGGAGCTGCTCTTCGCGCAGGATACGGACAAGGCCCTCAAGGCCCTCTACGAACTCCATGAGAAGGGCCACAACCTGGTGCAGTTCAACAAGGACCTCATCCACTACCTCCGCCGCATCATCACGCTCCTCGCAAGCCCCGCGATCGAGAGCGAATACCAAAAGGAGCTTACGACGGACGAGCTCCAGCGCATCAAAAAGCACGCCGCGCACGCCCACCCCGGCATGGGCGAGAAGGAATACCTGGATATCCTGAAGCGCCTGCTTCAGGCCTACCAGGACATGCGCTACAGTCCCTTCGCGGTCATCCCCTTCGAGGTTGCGGTCATCGAAGCGACGCAGAAGCCGAAATAGATCGGCCTACTCGCACGGGTATTCGCTCTTGCAGTTGTTCAAGCACGCCGTCTTTGTGAGGCCCGTGCCGAACGGCTGTGTTTCGGGAAGAGGAGCGCAGAGTTTTTTACAATCCTCCCGATCCTGCTCGCATGACGCGATCGGTCCTCCGTTGTCCCCGGGGGTCAATATATCTTCCGGCGGCGCAATAGGCGTGGAGCTTGCCTCTTCTTTCTTGAAAAAGTCGGTCCGGTAAGGCGACTGTTTCTCTTCCTGCTGTTTCGGTTCTTGCAGCACGGAATGCGTTACCCATCCTCCCAATAAGCCCATGGCCGCACCCGCCGCAAGCGCGATCTTTGCCGTGATTACCACGGCCCCTATCCAGGGCAAGGTGATGCTCCCCGCAACCAGTAACGTGCCGACCGTGAGTCCGCCCACGACTATTCCTACCGAAAGAGGTGCCCACCATTTTTGACCGCTTGTGAGACCCGCTCCTTGAGAGTCCCCGGCTTCCGCGCCGTAGGAAAGCGGAGCCCATGCCAAAAACATGATCAGTAAGACCAAAAGTATGCTTGCTCTCATCAGCTTTATTGTAGCGTTCGATGCATCGTGAAACAACTCCTTTATGCTACTTGCCGCGCAAAGGAAGTTTGCGCGGTCTCGCTTCTTGCGGAGCGCCGATTTTTTAAGCACAATAAGTCCCGTAAGTAGGACGCAGGCATGGGATATCGAACTGCAATGGCGATCATCGGCCCGACCACCTCCGGCAAGACGGCGGTCGCTTACGAACTTGCAAGGCAGACGGGCGCCGGAGAGGTCGTGAACCTCGATAAAATAGCGTGCTTTAAAAATTTCCCGCTTAGCTCCGGCGTTTCCGACGCCCTCGAAGAGAAAGGGGTTAAGCGGCACCTCTACGAGATCCTCGAGCCGGACCAAGAGGTCATTCCGGCGGGAACGTATATCGGGATGGTGCGAAGCGAGTGCGCGAAGATCCTCGCAGGCGGCGGACTGCCCATCATCGAGGGCGGTTCCACGACCTACGTTCCCGCCCTCCTTGAGGCGAATAAGAAAGCACCATTTTGTGCGCCGATCGTCGGCCTGCGGCCGCCTGCGGGGTTCGACATTCGAGAGAAGATCGCAAAACGAGTCGCTGCCGCGATAGAAAGCGGCCTTATTGATGAGGTGCGGGAAGAACTTAAAAAATACAGGAATTCCTACGTGATGAACGACACCTACGCCATCATCCCCATCGTGCGCTACCTCGACGGCCGCATCAGCCTCGACGCGGCGCAGGAAGAGATCGCGGACAGATTCCTGGCCTACGCGCACCGGCAGATGGAGTTTTTCGGGCGGTTTCCGGAAATCGTCTGGCTGGAGCACAAGCCGTCGGAACTGGCCGAAACCATAACAAAAATAGTAGCCCTTCTTAAGGACTGAACCCCGCCGATAAGCGGTTATTCGGCAGCCGGGCGCGTCGTGAACTGCCCCGCCGCGGACTTCAGATTGCCAGCCGCATCTCTTGACTTGACCTGATAGTAATAAAGAGTGTTCGGCACGAGCCCCGAGAGGGTCTGCGAGTGGTTTGCAAGGAGCGTCGAATCAAGCGGCGTCATCAGACCGTAGGACAGCGTGGTGCCGTACCATATCTGCGCGTCGGATATCACGTTGGTCGTCCACGAGATAAGAGCGGCCGTTGGCGCCAGTTCGACCAGGCGCGACGTAATGGCGGGCGATATTTCTCCCGCCGAACTCGTTATGAACACGCGCGCCGTCGAAGAAGCGGCGTTTCCCGATGCATCTTTCGCTTCCACGACATATGCGTATAGGGTAGCTGAGTCCAGGCCGACGAACTCGGCGATATGCTCCGTGGAGAAGAGGTCGTTCGAGGCTCTGTAGGACCACGGGTATTGGACTGAATCGAACGCAACGGCCCTGCTCGTCGTTGTGGCGTTGTTCAAGATCACCGTTGCCGCTATCGGCGACCCCGCCGTCGAGTAATATATCTTCGTTATCGCCGGCTCGTCCGTTGTCCACGCCGTCCTCGCTCCATCGATGGAGACGCTCTGCTCCGCTAATTCGGAGATGACTGGCGCTGTGACATCCTGGGCCGGTGCCAGTGCTTCTTCCGGAGCGGGCGTTGGGGCTGGCGGCGTCGAGGTCGCCGCTGGAGCCGACTCTTCGAGTTCCGGCGCGATCCCCGGAGGAAGCGTCTGGCATTCCGTGACCACGGGTTGGGCGGTCTTCGCAAGCCATCCAGAAGCGATAAGGTTCCCCGGCAGGACGATGGCGCACGGGCGCCTGCCCACAGGAGCAGCTTCTAATCCCAGGGGATTTGCCGCAAGCACCTCATCCAGCTTTGCACGCGTCTTGGGGTCCACCACGCCAAGAGCTTCGATGCCGTTCTTCTCCTGGAAACGCCGTACGGCCGCAACCGTGAGGGGGCCGTAGAAACCCGTTATGCGCGCTTCGGGGTAAATCGCCGGGTCTGCAGCAAGGAGCGCCTGCACGATCTTTACGCTGTCTCCGGAGTCGCCTTGCTGAAGCGGAGAAACAATGTACGAAACCCGGGTTATCGCCTGCGGCTTCTGCGCCTGCAGCTGGGCGAGGGCGTTCTGAAGATCCTGCACCTGCTTTAAGAGCGCCTCGATCTGGTTAAGGAGTGCCTGGCGGTCCACGGCGGTGGTCTGTGCCGCAACGGGCCCCGGAGCAACGCCCGCAAGAAGAACCGCAAGGGAGAGGGTTGAAATTATCGCACGCATTCGATGTTTACTTCAGCATAGCTCAAGCATGCGCCGGCAGCCATGTGTATAATTGCAAAACAAGCAGATTTTCGGCATACTTTTTCCGTCAATTGCGGGATCGTCTAATGGTAGGACACATGCCTCTGAAGCATGTTATCTTGGTTCGAATCCAAGTCCCGCAGC
>CAZUVI010000008.1:0-17946 GCA_964623795.1 uncultured Candidatus Saccharibacteria bacterium
CGATCTGTTCTTCGATCTTCTCGGAGGTCTCGCGGCCGCGGTGGTCTTGGTTCGCTACAATTCGAGCGAGCGGAGCGCGCCGTTTTCGAGGAGATAGAACAGATCGCGGGACGGATCATACGCCATGGCCGTCACGGCCTCGCCGAGCGGCGTTTCGAGCACCTCGCCGTCCTCGAACAGTTCAACGAATGAAACGGCGCCTCCGCGGCGCACGAAAATATGTGCGCCGTCTTCGTGCCACAAGAATTCGTCGGCAACGAGCGGAAGCGCAACGCGTTTCGGCGTCTTCCTAAAATCCCACAGCGCGAGCGAGCCGTCCCGGAGGAGAACGATGAGCGCCTGGTCGGCTGGGGAGAAGGAAAAATCAGAAGCGGCCTCCTCGATCGTCTCCGTTTCTTTTGCGGAGCGGGGCAGCGAGAACAATCGGCCGTCCTGTGCAAGCAGAAGAAAACCGCCGTCGGGCGCTTCGCCGATCTTCAGGGTCGCGCCGGCCGCGGTGGCGAGGCGCGAGGAGGTCCGGAGGATAAGGTCCGCGGTCATAAGCGCGCTCTCGTTCCGCGTTCTCGAATACTCGGTCCAAACAAGGCTTTGGCTGCGCGCCAAAACGGCAGTAAGCTCGGCCGAACCGTCTGCCTGTCCTGCAGGCAGGCCGCTCGCGATCTGGACGATGGAGAGCCGTTCCGTATCGATAACGTAGAGGCCGTGATCCGTCCGCACCACCGCCTTTTTGGCGTCGAACGGATGGGCAATGACCTCGCGCGGCAGGACGAATCCCGGGAGTCCGAGCGTGCGCTCCTTGAGGTTATTGAAGAGCGTGGTGAGGTTCAGCGATGACTTTGCTGCACTCACGCTGGCGCTTGCGGGCAGGGACGTGAAGAAGTACGCACCCCGGTTTTCGTCGTAGCTTATGGCGGCGCTCTTCCCCGCGGTGAACGCTACGAACTCCGTTCCCGGAACGCGCACGCCGCCCAGGGCGATGTGGCCGTCCGCGAACGAGGCGACGAGCGTTTCTCCCGAGACCCGTATCGCCGCGGCGGGAACGGGAAGGGGGACGGCAACGCTCTTCCTCGGCACGAGGATAATGTGTTCCGCTTTCGTGACCAGGGACGGCTCCACCGTGAGAACGCGCCGCCATGCCGCATATCCTTCCTTTTGTACGGTTACTTCATGCGCGCGCGGCAGGAGGCCGGAGACGAGGGTGCCGCTCGAGATGAGGCCGCTCGCGTTCCGTACCGCTTTGCCGTTCAAGAGGATCTCGGCGTCGCGCGGCACGCTTTCGATGTAGACGCCGCCGGTCTTCCGGACCGCGAAGGTCTCGGGGTCGAGCCGCCAACCGTTCGCATAGAGCAAAACGCCCCCTCCCGAGACCAGGAAGAGGACGACAAGGGCGTAGAAAATGATCCTTCGCGTCGTAAGAGACATCTATTGTTTCAAAACGAGTATAGTATACTATGAGCGCATTATGAAATTTATCGTGCGGGGCGGAAAGCCGCTCCGGGGCGAGATAGAACTCATGGGCGCGAAGAACGAGGCAACCAAAGTGCTGGTCGCCTCGCTTTTAACCGATGAACCCTGCACGTTCGAACATTTTCCGCGCATAGGGGACGCCGCCATCACTGCCGACCTCTGCCGCGCGATCGGAAGCGAGATCAATGACGCGGGCGGCGCGCTCACGATCCGGACCAAAGAGATCGGCGCGTCGCACATTCCTTCGCAGAGTCGCAAAAACCGCATTCCCATTCTCACTCTGGGTCCGCTCCTCGCGCGCGCGGGCGAAGCGCACGTACCGGTCTTGGGCGGCGACAAGATCGGTCCCCGGCCGCTCGACATTCATCTGGATGCCCTTCGCGCCATGGGGGCGAATATCGAAGCGGATGAGGAGGGCTACCACGCCAAGGCGCCGCATGGTTTGAAGGGGGCGAACGTCTCGTTCCGTTTTCCCTCCGTGGGAGCGACCGAGAACACCATTCTTGCCGCGGTGCTCGCCAAGGGCCGGACGACGATCCGGAACGCGGCCATCGAACCCGAGATCATCGATATGATCGGCATGCTTCAGAAGATGGGCGCGATAATCGAGATCGGCGCGAACCGGACCATCTACATCGACGGCGTGCCGCGTCTCTCGGGCGTGCGCCATTCGCTCATCCCGGATCGCAACGAGGCGGTTTCGTTCGCGTGCCTTGCCATCCTCTCCGGCGGCGAGGTGCTCGTGCGGGGGGCGGTTCAGGAGCACCTCATGACGTTCCTGAACGCCGTGCGGCGCATCGGCGCGGGATACGAGGTGCGGGAGGACGGCATTGTCTTCTCGCGTCCGGGCGCCCTGCATGGGATAGAGCTCGAGACGGACACCCACCCCGGCTTCATGACCGACTGGCAGCAGCCCTTTGCGGTCCTTCTCACGGCCGCCCAGGGAACCTCCGTGATACACGAGACCGTCTACGAGGACCGCTTCGGCTACACCGAGGACTTGAATTCGATGGGAGCGGATATTAAGGTATTCTCGAAATGCCTAGGCGAGCTTTCCTGCAGGTTCCAGGGACACGGGTTCGCGCATAGCGCGATCATCCACGGCCCCACGCCGCTCCGCTCCGCCTCCCTCCGGGTGCGGGATCTGCGTTCGGGCATCGCGCATGTCATTGCGGCTCTCGCGGCGGAAGGGGAGTCCGTTATCGAAGGCGTGGAGGAGATCGACCGCGGATATGAGCGGATCGACGAGCGTCTTAGGGAACTGGGAGCTGATATCACACGGGAATAAAACCTATGTTCACGCGAAAGATAGGCATTGTCCTCGGGACGGCGAACATCATCGTGTTCGTGCCCGGCAAGGGTTTTATCATCAACGAACCGACGATCGTGGCATTAAGCTTGCCCGAGAACGCCGTTTTGGCCGTCGGCAGGGAGGCCAAGGATATGATCGGCCGGACGCCGGAGGACATCGTGGCCTATCGGCCGCTCAAGGACGGCGTCATCGCCGACTATTACATCACGAAGGCGATGCTCGCGTATTTCATCGCCAAGGCGGTGGGGCCGTTCAACGTCTGGAAGCCGGAGGTGGTGATCTCGGTGCCGGCGGGCATTACCCAGACGGAACGCCGCGCGGTTCTGAACGCCGCGCGCGAGGCGGGAGCCCGCGAGGCCTATATCGTGAAGGAGCCGATCCTCGCGGCCCTGGGGGCGGGCATTCCCATAAACGCCCACCACGGCAACATGATCGTGAACATCGGCGGCGGCACCTCCGAGGTCGCCGTGGTCTCCTTAGGCGGCATCGTGAGCTGGGCGAGTTTGCGCGTGGCGGGGAACAAGTCCGACCAGGCGATCATGGATTACATCAAGAAGAAGTACTCGCTCTCGATCGGCGAGCAGACCGCCGAGCAGGTGAAGATCCAGATCGGTTCGGCCCTGCCGATAAAGCAAAAGCTCGAGTTCCAGCTTCGCGGCCGCGATCTCATGTCGGGCCTCCCGAAAGACGTGACGGTGACTTCGAACGAGATCGCGGAGGCCCTGAACCCGCTCCTCTTCGACATTACCGCCTCCGTCCGGAACGTGTTCAACGAGACGCCGCCGGAGCTCGTCGCGGACATCATGGAGAAGGGCATCATCCTTTCGGGCGGCGGCGCGCAGCTTCGCCATCTGGATGAGTTCTTCGGGCGCGCATTGGGCGTGGCAACCTACGTTGCCGAGGAACCTCTCTACTGCGTCGCAAAGGGAACGGGCCTCATTTTGAATCACATCGACACCTACAAGCGGACGCTCTTGAACAAGCGGTGAACAAAGCACTTGCTCCCTACAAACCGCTCCTTGAGGACCTGAAACGCGCTCACGGGAACGGCCGGCTTGCGCACGGCTATATTTTCTTCGGGGAAGACGCCGCCGGCCGCCGGGCGGCCGCCGAGGCGCTTGCCGCGTTTCTGGAACACGGTACGTTCACGGCGGAGGGAGTTCTCTCCGAGCGGCTCCTGGTGGGACCGGACGCGGAAGGGACGATCGGCATCGATGCCGTTCGCCGCGCGCAGGAATTCTTGTGGCAGACGCCGCAGGCGAGTTCCCGCCGCCTCGTGGTCTTCGACGCCGCGGAAGAGTTCTCCGACCAGGCGGAGCATGCGCTCCTTAAGATAACGGAAGAGCCGCCGGCGCACGGCCTCATTATTATCCAGGCGCACGACCCCGGCATTCTCTTGCCCACCATCCAATCGCGGTTCCAGAAGCTCCATTTCGGAAAAGGAGAGGCGTTCGCGGCGCTGCCCAAGGAGGCGGAGGCCTACGCAAAAAAGTTTCTTGAAACCGCGCCGCGCGGCCGCTCCCAGATGATCCGGGAGCTTTTGGACGACGACTCCGTGCTTCTCGCGCCGGATAAGGACGCGCGGGTGCGCTTGCTCCTCTCCGCGCTTATGCGAGAACTTCGCGTGAATGCGAAGAAGAACGCGCCGCTCCTCCGGCTTGTCTTGCAGAAATACGCGCTTCTGGGACAATATAATGTCAATAAGCGGCTTCAGCTCGAAGTCATAAATCAAGCGCTCTAATCAATCTCGCTCATGGAGAAAGCGGTGGCGGTTATCATGTTCACGGTGCTTCTCGGGATAGCGCTCTATGCGCTGCCGCTCTTTGTCGCGGTTCCCGCCGGCATCTCCCGCGCCCCCGGCGCTCTGGCGGTTTCGGTTGATGGCGGACAGAGTTTCGTCCCCGCCGTGCTCCACGCGCCTCGAAACCTCGATATCACCGTCATCGACTCGCAGCCCGCAGGAGGTCTTTTATTCGCCGGCTCGACCGGCGGACTTCTGGTCTCCAAGGACGGCGGCAAAAACTGGTATCCGTGGGACGACCTCGAAAAGCAGATCGATAACCGCACGGCGGTCTACGACATCGC
Source organism: uncultured Candidatus Saccharibacteria bacterium (assembly GCA_964623795.1). GTDB lineage: Bacteria > Patescibacteriota > Minisyncoccia > UBA6257 > CAYSDW01 > CAYSDW01. Next base: position 4,865 of record CAZUVI010000008.1, read on the forward strand.
GCGAAACCCGAGCCGGCCCGGCGAGGCCTATATCGCGGCGTTCGGCAACGGCGCGGGCGCCGTTTATCGGACGACCGACAACTTCTTTACGCTCACGAGGATCTGGGACGCCGAGGAAAAAGCGCCCTACGCCCTTGCGGCCGACGGGACGCATCTCTATCTGGGCCTCTCGGACGGCCGCGTGGTGCGCTATCGCTTTTCGGATGGGCAGTTCCAGGGCATCGCCGCCCTGGGCTCGCCGGTCTCCGATCTCGACGTGCGGGGGAACGGCGCGACCGTGTACGCCGCGACCAAGTCGCGCGGGATCTTCGCGAGTTTCGACGACGGCGCGTCCTTTGCCCAGCTCAAGGGCGATCTCTCCTCCTACCCCGGCGCGATGAAGGTCGCCGCGGTGGCGCCCGATGGCACGGCCGTGAGCCGCGTGTACGCGGCCTCGTTCACCGGCCTCTTGCGGTCGGATGACGCCGGCACGTCCTGGGTCGTGGTCTCGAGCGTCATTCCGCCCTCCTCGCCCGTTTCCGCTCTTGAGGTGCGGAGCGACGGCCGCGTGTTCGCCGCCGCAGGAGAGAAGCTCTATATCAGCGACGACCGCGGCGCGAGCTGGAAGATCGTTACGCCGCTCGCAACGGACCGCAGACTTTCCGCCATCGACGTCCTCTCGGACGGGCGCACGGTGGTGGTGGGAACGGCAGCCGAATAACAATGGATGATATCGTAAAGAACCTGGAGACGCAGGTGAAGGACGCCGTTCTCAGGGTCAAGCAGGATTTTCTTGGCGTCCGCACCAATCGCCCCACGACCGAGCCCGTTTCGAACATTCAAGTCGAGTACTACGGCCAGATGCTGCCGATACGGCAGCTTGGTTCGATCGCCATCATTCCGCCCCGCGAGATCGCGGTCACGTTCTGGGACAAGAACGCGGTTGGGCCGGCAGAAAAGGCCATCCGTGAGAGCAATCTGGGGCTTTCGCCCTCGATCGACGGGACGACCATCCGGCTTGCGTTCCCGTCCTTGACCGACGAGCGGCGCGCGGAGCTTGTGAAGCTCGTAAAACAGCAGGCGGAGGAAGGGAGGATCAGGATCCGCTCCCACCGCGACGAAGCGATGAAGCGCATCAACCAGGCGGAGGGCGAAAAGAAGATCAGCGAGGACCAGAAGTTCTCGCAGAAGGATCGCGCGCAAAAAGCGGTGGACGCGGCGAACGCGGAGATCGAAAAACTCCTTGTCGAGAAGAGTAAGGAGATCTCCGAGTGATGTTCCTCGCCATTCTTTTCATCGCTTTCGGCCTCTCGCTCCTCATCCTCATTCACGAGGCGGGGCACTTTTTCGCGGCAAAAGCGTTCGGGATGAAGGTGGAGGAGTTCGGGTTCGGTTTCCCCCCGCGCGCGTGGAGCACGACGATCGGCGAGACGATCTACTCGGTGAACTGGCTTCCCATCGGCGGCTTTGTGCGTCTTATGGGGGAAGTTGAAACGACCGGAGCTCCGATGCTCGTCGAAGACGAGGTCGGAGTCCCGACCGAATCGCGTCAGGACTTTCGGCACCAGGCGATCTCGAAGCGCGCCGCGGTCGTCGCGGCCGGAGTCGGCATGAACTTCTTTCTGGGCTGGCTCCTGCTCTCCGCGCTTTTTTTGGTCGGGATCCCTCCGGCCGTCGTCATCACCGCAGTGAACCCCGGTTCGCCCGCGGAAGCGGCAGGCGTTCTTCCCGGCGACCGCATCCTTGGCGTTGAATCGGTGGACGCATTCGTCGGCGCGGTGGGAACTGCCGCGGGGAAGGAGTTCTCGTTTGAGATCGCGCGCGGGGGCGTCACCTTGACCACCACGCTCGTGCCGCGCGCCGATCCAAAGCCCGGGGAAGGGAGGATCGGTGTAGAGCTTGTCGAGGCGGGCACGGCCCCCATGCCATTTTGGAGAGCGGCAGGGCATGGGTTCGTGCAGTCCCTCGTGATCGTGAAGCTCGTATTTTTTGCCATTCTTTCGCTCCTCGGCGGCATCCTCATGGGCGCGCCTGACTTCTCGGCCGTGACCGGCCCGATTGGGATCTTCACCGCGGCGAGCGGCGCGAGTTCCTTGGGGCTCCTGTACCTTGTCCAGCTCATCGCGCTTATCTCCCTGAACCTCGCGGCGCTCAACATTCTGCCGTTTCCGGCGCTCGACGGCGGGGGACTCGCGCTCCTCGTCCTCGAGAAACTTCGCGGCATACCGCTCTCGCTCCGTACCGAACGCCTTATAACTTCCGCCGGCTTCGCCGCGCTTCTCCTCCTTATGGCGGCGATTACCGTGAAGGACATTTTGAGTTTGTAGCGCCTTGCGGAAGACGAAAAATCGCGGTTAAATAGGGGCAATGCTTCAGTCACAACTCTTCGCGAAGATGCGCAAGGAGGCGCCCAAAGACGAGGAATCGAAGAACGCCCGGCTTCTGATCCGGGCCGGCTTTATCGAGAAGCTCTCGGCGGGCGTCTACTCGTACCTGCCGCTCGGCTGGCGGGTGATAGGCCGCATCACTGCGATAATCCGCGAGGAGATGAACGCGATCGGCGCGGAGGAACTCATGATGCCTGCGCTTGTGGCGCGCGAGTATTGGCAGAAGTCCGGCCGTTGGGAGACGGACGTGATGTACAAGGTGGGCGAAGAAAAGAACTTCGGTCTCGGCTGGACGCACGAAGAGGTAATGACCGCCATCGCGACGCGCTTTATAAGCTCCTACCAGGACCTGCCGCGCGCGGCCTATCAGATCCAGACGAAGTTCCGGAACGAACCCCGCGCCCGCTCGGGTCTTTTGCGCGGCCGGGAGTTCCTGATGAAGGACCTCTACAGCTTCCATGCCGACCAGGAGGACCTTTTTGGCTACTATGACCGCGTGATCGAGGCGTACTGGAAGATCATCCGGCGCATGGGGCTTGAAAAGTTCACCAAGCTCACCGAGGCCTCGGGCGGGGAATTTACGAAGGAATATACCCACGAGTTCCAGGTCTTCTCCGAGGCGGGGGAGGATGCGGTGATCCACTGCGGTTCCTGCGACTTCGCGCAGAACAAGGAGATCGCCGCGGGACTTGAGAGCAAGCCCTGCCCCAAGTGCGGCGGGAAGCTCGAGGAGTCGAGCGCCATCGAAGTTGCGAACGTCTTCAAGCTCGGCACGCGCTACAGCGAGCCCTTCGGCCTTTCCTATGCGACCGCCCAGGGGGCGAAAAAGCCGGTCGTGATGGGCTCCTACGGCATCGGCCCGTCGCGGCTTATGGGGACGCTTGCGGAGGTGATGAGCGACGAGAGGGGTCTCGTCTGGCCGGAGAGCGTTGCGCCCTTCAGGGTGCACCTTCTCGCGCTCGGCAAGGCGTCCGCGAACGGTCTTTACTCGGATCTCACGGAGCGGGGGATCGAAGTGCTTCACGACGACCGCGATATCTCGCCGGGCCAAAAGCTTGTCGAGGCGGATCTTTTGGGCATCCCGTACCGCGCGGTGGTGAGCGAGAAGACGGCAGGCAAGGTTGAGCTCAAGCGCCGCGCCGCGGGGGAAGTGGAGCTTGTGGCGTCCGAAGCGCTTGCGAAAATACTGCAAGGGAGCTCATAATCGGGGCAACCATGATCTCCTCATTCTTCAAGGACATCGGCATTGATCTTGGCACGGCGAACTCCCTGGTCTATCTGAAGGGACGGGGGGTGGTCGTGCAGGAACCCTCGATCGCGGCGGTCAATAACAAAACTGGCCAGGTGCTTGCGATCGGCGAGGAAGCAAAAAAGATGCTTTCGCGCACGCCTCAGCACATCTCCGTGATCCGGCCGCTCACGAACGGCGTGATCTCGGATTTCGAGATGACGCAGGAAATGCTCCGCTATTTCTTGAAGCGCGTCGGCAAGGACCGCCTGTTCAACTATCGCCGCGCGGTACTTGGTATCCCCGGCAATCTGACGGAGGTTGAGCGCAAGTCCGTGGAGGACGCGGCCGTGGGGGCCGGCGTCCGCACGGTGCACCTGATCGAGGAACCGGTCGCTTCTGCGATCGGCGCGAATCTTCCCATTCACGAGCCGACGGCGAACATGGTCGTGGATATCGGCGGCGGCACGACGGAGATCGCCATCATCTCGATGGGCGGCATCGTGACCAGCCGCAGTTTGAAGGTGGCCGGCGACCGGATGATCGGCGATATCATGCAGTTCGTGCGCGACGAATTCCGTCTCGCGATCGGCGAGCCGACTGCGGAGGATATTAAGGTTCTGATCGGTTCCGCGGTCCCCATGGACGGCAAGATGGAACTCGCTATCCGCGGCCGCGATCTGGCGAGCGGTCTGCCCCGCGAGGTCGTTATGAAAAACCACCAGGTGCGGACAGCGCTCATAAAGTCGCTCAAGTCCATCACCGAAGCCATTCGCGAAGTGATCGAGGTTTCGCCGCCGGAACTGGTGGGCGACATTCTGAAGAACGGCATTTACTTCTCAGGCGGCGGCAGCCTGCTCCGCGGCATTGATACCTTGGTCGAGCGGGAATTGGGCGTGAAGACCTCGGTGGTGCCCGACCCCTTGACCTGCGTGATGCGCGGCATCGGCGCTATCATCGAGGAGTTCGACCGCTATCGGCACGTGCTCGACAATCCGCTCCGGCCGCGAGAGATCAAGCTCTAGGCTCCATGGGCCGCATCCTCCTTGTCGCGACGCTCTTTTTCCTGCTGCTTGTTCTGGGCGGCACGGATACGGTCGTTGTCCGCAAACTCGGCCTTATTTCTTCCCTTTTGGCCAAAGAAGAGGGGGCAGAGCTTGAGGCGTTGCGAAGCGAGAATCTTTCGCTCCGCGCGACGCTTGAGGCGCGCCAGGAACTCGAAGCTCTTTTGCCGGATCTCTCGAAGCAGGGAACGTCCGTCGGCGTCTTTTCGTCCTATCCTTTCAACTTGAGGAACGTCTTGACTCTTTCCCGCGGCGCCGACGCCGGTATCCGGAGCGGAGGCGCAGCGGTCTTCCGCGGCGCGCTCGTGGGACGGATCGCCGAGGTCGGGCCAAGAACAAGCATCGCGACGACGGTCTACGACCCGCGCTTCGAACTTCCGGTTCGGATCGGTTCCTCCGGGGTAGACGCGCTCCTTACGGGTGGAACGTCCCCGAAGATCACGCTCATCGCGAAGGATGCCCCGGTCGCGGCGGGAGACGTCGTAACGTCCGCTGATCCCTCGTTGCCTTTGGGCCTTGCCGTGGGCGAAGTTCTCGAGGTGGTGAGCGAGCCCTCCGCGCCTTTTAAGGAAGCGGCATTGCGCTTTCCCTACCGCATCCAGGCGCTCCGCTTCGTCTCCGTGCTTCCGCCAGCCAAGGAATAAGGACCGGACATGCGCGCACTTTTTCGTTACTCCCGTTACGGTTTTGCGGCGGCAGCGCTTCTTGCACTCGCAACGCTCCAGGTTTCCGGAGCCGTTTCGTTCTTCGGTCTGGTACCGAACCTGGTGCTTAGCGCTTTGGTCGCGCTCCTTTTTTACTTCGAATCGTTCGGTGAGATCCTGCTTCTCTCCGGCGCGGCTCTCGGCGTTCTTAACTGGACGCGCGGCGTTTCGTGGGAGCTCGTCGCCTTCGCCGGCGCAGTGTGCGCGGTGTTCGTTCTGAAGCGGTTTAGCCACTGGCATTTCATCATCGAAACCGCGCTTCTCGCCGGAGCTGCCGCGATTGTTTTTGCGCTTCTTGCCGATCCTGCGTACCTGTTTTTGTTCCCGGCCCGGTTCGGAGTAGAGTTGCTCTATGTCGAACTCGCGGCTTTTCTTTCTCTTGGCGTGTTGATGCTCGTCTATGGCCCGCCTCAGAATGAAACACGGAGAGCTTGACGTTGAGGAGGCCGCGCTCGACCTGTGGGCGCGCGATTTTGATGCGCTCGAGCTGCCGCTTTCGGCCGTTGTCTTTCGCATGAGCGCTTTCGTTCTTCTCCTTTTGGGCGGGCTCGTTTTCGGTCGTTTGGTCGCGTTGGGCGTAGCCGACGGAGAGTTCTATGCCGAGCGGGCGCTCCTCAATGCGGATAAGGTGGTCCTCAAGCCCGCGCCGCGCGGCATCATCTTCGACCGCTGGAACGAGCCGCTCACGGAAAACGTTCCCGCCTTCCGGGTAGCGCTTAAAAGTTCCGACTTTTTCACGCGTTCCGAGGCGGAAAGGGCTGAAGTTCTGCGCGCGCTTCGGGAAACGCTCGGGGTTAGCGAGGACGAGCTCCGGGAACGGCTGGAGACGGCCGATCTCGCGACCGCCGATCGCATCGTGCTTGCCGAGGATGTAGGCCTCGAAGACGCGCTGCGCTTCAAAAAAGAAGCGCTTCCGGGCGTCGTCGTCGAAGAGGGTTTTCGCCGCCGTTACCCGAGAGGGCCGAGTATGGCTCATCTTCTGGGCTACACGGGTCTTGCCGCCGCAAACGATATCGAACGCGACCCGACGCTCCAGCCGAACGATATCGTGGGCAAGACGGGCCTCGAAGCGGAATATGACGCTCTGTTGCGCGGCCGGGACGGCACGCTGGTAAAGCTCCGCACCGCGACCGGCGATGTGCTTGAGGAACAGGAGAAGACGGCGGTCGAGCCGGGAAAATCGCTCCGGCTCACCGTGGATGCGGCGTTCCAGGACTACTTCGCCCGCCGTCTCGCGCAGGGGCTGAGCGCCCTCGGCCGCACCTCCGGCGCCGGTTTGGCCATTGATCCGAGAAACGGAGAGATCCTGGCGCTGGTGAGCTTGCCCTCGTTCGACAATAACGCCTTCGTGGATGCCGCACGAAGCGGAGAACGCGCGGCCATCTTGAATGCGCGCGCGAAGCCGCTCTTTAATCGCGTGGTCTCCGGCCTCTATAACCCCGCCTCAACCATCAAGCCGCTCCATGCGCTCGCGGCGCTCGCGGAACAGGTGGTGACTCCGGAGACCGAGGTGTTCTCGGCCGGCTACATCGATGTCGCCAATCCTTACGATCCCTCCCGCCCTAGCCGCTTCGTTGACTGGAAGCCGCATGGCTGGGTTGACGTTCATTCCGCGCTTGCGCGTTCCTCGAACGTCTATTTCTACACGGTTGGCGGAGGGTACGGTGAGATTAAAGGCCTCGGCATCGAGCGTCTGCGCGCATGGTGGCAAAAGTTCCTCTTCGGCACGGCGACCGGCGTGGACCTGCCGGGGGAGGCGAAGGGTTTTATACCGGCGCCGGACGAGAAAGAAGAGCGCACCGGGGAGATATGGCGCATCGGCGATACCTACAACGTTTCGATCGGTCAGGGCGACCTTCTCGTGACGCCGCTCCAGCTCCTGGACTACATCGCGGCGATCGCGAATGGCGGGCAGCTCTTTCGGCCGCATCTTGCGATGGATGAAATGGGCAGGGAGACGCTTGCGGATCTTACGCCCTATGCAGCGGAGCTGCGCGAGGTGCAGGCGGGGATGATCGATGCCGTAGAGAAGCCCTACGGGACCGCGCATCTCCTGGCGGAACTTCCCTTCGCCATCGCGGCTAAGACCGGCAGCGCGCAGGTGGAGAACAACGCGAAGACCAACGCGCTCTTTGTGGGATACGCGCCTAGAGAGCGGCCGGAGATCGCCATCTTGGTGCTCGTCGAGGACGCAAAAGAAGGGTCGCTGAACGCCGTGCCGATCGCGAGGGACGTTTTCGCATGGTATTATGAGAACAGATTGCGATGACAAAAAAATCGGAACTTCGCCAAGACCTCGTCTCCAAGGACTGGATCGTGATCGCGCCCGGCCGGGGGAAGCGCCCCAGTCAGTATGCGGTGCGAAAGAAGAAGCGGATCCGCGCGCCGATTGGGACCTGCCCGTTCGAAGATCCCCAAAAAAGCGGCAATAAAAAGCCGATTCTTGTGCGCAAGAACGCACACGGCTGGGAGCTCCAGATCGTCGAGAATAAATTTCCGGCGCTTCAGCACCGAAAGCTTTGCGCCGCGACGAGCGGCCACGGCCCCTATCTCACCATGGCTGGCGCGGGATATCACGATCTCTTGATCACGCGCGACCACGACGCCAACTTTCCGCGTCTCTCGCCGCGGCAGGCGCTCCAGGTCTTCCAGGCGTTCCGGGACCGGTACCTCATGCTTGCGGGAGACGAGTGCGTTTCCTATCTTTCGATCTTTCACAATTGGGGCAAGGACGCCGGCGCCTCCGTCTACCATCCCCACTATCAGCTCATTGCGCTGCCCATCATCCCGCCGGACATATGGCATTCACTGCTGGGCTCGCTGGAGTATTTCGCATCGAAAAAAAGGTGCGTGCATTGCGTGATGATCGACTGGGAGCGCAAAGAGAAGAAGCGCATTGTGTACGAGAATGAGGGAGCGATCGTGATCGCGCCGTTCGTCTCCCGCGGGCCGTTCGAGGTGCGCGTGTTCCCGAAGAAGCACCTGCCTTATTTCGAGAACACGCTCGACGCCGACCTCGTGGGCGTGGTGGATGCGCTCCAGGCGGCGCTCCGCCTCGTGGAAAAGCGGCTCGGTGATCCCGACTACAACTTTTTCATTCATACCGCTCCCATAAAGAACAAGGTGGATTATGAACCCTACCACTGGCATATCGAGATCATCCCGAAGGTCAGCGTTCCGGCCGGATTCGAGCTGGGAACCGGTATCGATATCAACGTGGTCGACCCCGACGTTGCCGCAGGGGTTCTGCGCGCGTAACATGCCGAATCTTGTTTTCGTTCGTGACCCGCGTCTCCGCACCCTCTTCGGGCTCTCGCTCGCCGTGCTTCTCATCACGCTCTCGATCATGTACGTGCGCATCGGGACCATCCGCGGTCCGCTTATCGCGCATTTTGACTCCTATCGGGGCATCGATGCCACGGGCGGCCGCCTGGATATCTTCCTTCTTCCCGTCGTGGGCCTCGTGATGCTCGCGCTTGATATGGCCTTGGCTTCGGCGCTCTATTTCCGCGAGCGATTCGTCTCTCACCTCATCGCTTTTGCCGGCCTTGCGCTTTCGCTCTTGATTTTGATCGCTTCGTTCGCTATCATGTCCGTTAACCTGTAAGTATGGCATTCGCGATCATCGAAACGGGAGGAAAGCAATATCGGGTCGAGCCGGGGCAGAAGCTTCGCGTAGCAAAACTGCCCGAGGCCGCAGGAGACAAAGTGGTCTTTGACCGCATTCTTTTGCGCTCAAGGGATGGTTCCGTCGAGTTTGGTTCGCCCTATGTTCCCGGAGCGAAGGTAGAGGCCCTGCTTGCCAAGGCGGGGCGCGGCAGGAAGGGGGTCGTCTTCAAGTACCACTCGAAGACGCGCTATCGAAAAAAGGCCGGCCATCGCCAGCACTACGCGGAAATCGAAATAAAGAGCATCTCATAACGAGGTGCTCTTTATCATGCAGGAGGCAAACGGAGGAGCAGTTCTGGTTTCGCACGAACACCACGCGTCAGTCGCCCCGGCGCGGCGACTGCGCTCCCTCTCGGCCTCGCTCGTCCCGCTTCGCGGGACACCATGCCCGCTCGGCCTGCGAGAGGGTGTTCTTAGCAAAACCAGAACTGCTTCGTTTTAGCCGCGGCGCTCGAGGGCGCTCGTGAGCGTCTCCTCGTCGGCGAACTCTATCTCGCCGCCCGTGGGGATGCCGCGCCCGAGCCGGGTGAGGCGCTCCGCGTACGGCCGGAATTCTTTGGCGAGAAGCGAGGCGTTCAGGTCGCCGGCGGCCGTGGGGGAGAGCGCAAGAATGATCTCCTTGGCCTTGCCCGAGAGCTCCTTTTCGATCCAGTGAATGAGCGACTTTACGCGGAGCTTTTTCTCCGTATCAAGCGCGCCGATCTTCTGAAGTTCGCCCAGGACCAGATAGCGTCCGTGAAAACGCCTTGTGCGCTCGATCGAGATAAGGTCAGTTTCCTTCTCGACGACGGCAATGATGCTCGCTTCGCGCTTGGGATCGGCGCAGATGCCGCAGAGGGAGCCCGGAGCGTCGTGGATGGAGTAGCAGCGTGCGCAGATCCTGAGCTTCTCTATGTCTGCGACGGCCTTGGCGAGCGCGTGAATGGCGTCCTTGCCCTGGCCGACCAGGTAGAAGGCAAGGCGCGTCGCCTGGCGCGGCCCGATCCCGGGAAGCTTGGCGACGCGGTCGACGAAGGCCTTGATCGCGTTCGGCGTGAGGGGCGCCATGGGTTCTAGGCGAACGGCGAGGCCGGGCTCGCACTCACGCTGTCGCTTGCGTAACCCGGGCCCGACGGGTTCAAGAACGTGGCGTAATCCTGTTCGAATACGAGTTCCGCGACGCCGGTCGCGCCGTTCCGATGCTTGGCGACGATTATCTGCACGATGTTCTCCTGCTTGGTCGGATCCGCCTCCTTGTGGAGAAAGAGCACGACGTCGGCATCCTGCTCGATGGAGCCGGATTCGCGAAGATCGGAGAGTTTTGGACTTCCGCCGCGCTGTTCGATGCCGCGAGAAAGCTGGGAGAGCGCGAGCACCGGAACGTTCAGTTCGCGCGCCAGGGATTTCAGATTTCGCGAGATCTCCGTAACCTGTTGCACCATGTTCATCTCCCTTCCTTCCCGTGGCGTGATGAGCTGCAGGTAGTCAATGATGAGAAAGTCCAGGCCTTGCTCGATCTGCAGGCGCCGCGCCATGGAGCGGATCTGCATGACGTTCGGGGCGGCAGTATCGTCGATATAAATTTTTGCGCGGGAGAGCCGGTCGAACGTTTCTTGCAGGAAGCGGAAGTGCGCGTCCTCTTTAACCCTCCCGGCGCGAATGCGCCAGAGCGGAACATGGGATTCGGCGGCGACGAGGCGGTCGAAGATCTGACCCTCGGACATCTCGAGCGAAAAGACCCCGACGGTCTTGCCGCTCTTGATCGCCGCATGCCGCGCTACATCCAGCGCGAACGACGTTTTACCCACCGATGGCCGCGCGCCCAGGACGATAAAGTCGGAGGGCTGCATCCCCAAGAGAAGGTTATCGAGCTTGCCGAAACCGGTTTGAATTCCTCGAAGCGCGGCATCCGGACTCTGCCTCTTCTCGAACTCCTCGATATACTCGGGAAGGCGGTCGGGGAGGTAGCCGAGTTTTTTCTGCGAGGATCTCTGTGAAATGGAAAAGATCCTTTGCTCCACCGTGTCGAGCATCTGTTCCATGTCTTCCGTGGGCGAGAATGCGGAATCGGCGATCTCGCTGGAGGCGGTGATAAGATCGCGCAGGACGCGCTTTTCGCGGACGATTTGGGCATAATGCGCAACATGAGCGGCGGTGGGCACGCTCTCCACAAGTTGGGCGAGATAGGAGGACCCTCCCGCCGCGCCGTATGTGTCCTTTTCTTTGAGACGGTTCGTGACCGAAAGAATGTCGATGGGGTTGTGCGCCTCGAACAGGTCCACAATGGCGGCATAGATCTTTTGGTGCTCCGGCTTGTAGAAGTCCTCGGCCTTCAAGATGTCAACGACCTTCAGGAGGGCGTTCGCGTCAATGACCAAAGCGCCCAAGACCGACTGCTCGGCCTCGATATTCTGCGGCGGAAGTTTTATGGTGTTCCTTTTTACTGCCATGGAGTGATAAGCGGGCCGTGAGGAGTGTCGTCTACCCTATATCCTAAGGATTCCAGTTTTTTTCTCAAGGTGTCGGCGGCCGCGAAGTTCTTGCCGCGCCGCATCTCTTCCCGCAGAACCGCAAGGGCGCGGACCCCTTTCGGAACGGAGAACGGAGCGAGCATGAGTCCCAGCATCCGAAAATGTCCCTCAAGGATCGCTGCGGCGAGCGCCGCCTCTTTTTTCCTGAGCGAGGGGTAGGCGCGTTCGATGAAGCTCGCGAACGCAAAGAGCGCGGAGAGCGCCTGCGGAGTGGCAAAATCATCCTCGAGGGCGGCATGGAACTTCGCTTCGGCGTTTTTCGCGGCATGCGCGACTGCGGGCCGCATCGGCCCGGCCGTTTCGACGAGCGCGAGGCGCGCAAGGAGCTGTTCCAGGTTATGAAGCGTTTTCTGCGCACCATGGGCCAGGGCGTCCGAGTAGTCCACGGGGGAGCGGTAATGGTGCTGAAGGACGATGAGGCGGAGGATGGCTGCGGGAAAGCGCGCAAGGAAGTCGTTGATGGTAACGAAGTTGTGCGCGCTCTTCGACATCTTCTTGCCGTCGACCGTAAGGAAGCCGGTGTGCATCCAGACGCGGACGAAGGGTTTTTTGCCGGAGGCCGACTCCTGCTGGGCGATCTCCGCTTCGTGATGGGGGAACTTCAGATCAGCCGCGCCGCCGTGCAGGTCGTATTGAGGGCCGAAGAACCGCTCGCTGATCGCGGTGTCCTCGATGTGCCAGCCGGGACGGCCCGCTCCCAGTTCGGTTTTCCAGCTTGGTTCCCCTGTTTTGGAGAACTTCCAGAGCGCGAAGTCGCCGCGGTTCCGCTTCTTGGCGCTTAAGTCGATGCGGGAGACCGCGTCCTCGGCCTGGAGTGTCGTGCGGCGGGTGAGCTTGCCGTAGTCGGGGAATGTGGAGAGGTCGAAGTAATAACCGTCTCCGGGGATGAGGTAGGCATGCCGGCGGCGGAGGAGCGTCTTTATCTGCCGCACGATCTCGGGAATAAAATCGGTCGCGCGCGCATAGCGGTCGACCGAGGAGATGCCGAGGTCGCGCATGTTCCCGAGGTAAACCCGCTCGTAGCGGCGGGCGATCTTCGCCGCGGGGACGCCCTCTTCGCGCGCGCGGGCGATGATCTTGTCGTCAATGTCGGTGACATTCTGGAGGTAGGAGACCTTCCATCCGCGGTTCCTGACATAGCGAACGAAGGCGTCGAAGGCGAGATAGGTGCGGGCGTTCCCGATGTGGGGGTCGTCGTAGACGGTGGGGCCGCACACGAACATTTTTAAAGCCCGACCCCTGGGCTTCAACAATCGCTCCTTTTTTTGAGAGAGGGTGTTGTAGAGGAGCATGGATGAATCGTTGTAGTTGTTGAAGCTGTTGTAGTTGTTGAACAGTTACAACGCGTACAACATATACAACATTAGAACATTTCTACAGCCAGCCGCGCCGCTTGAAGTAGTAGGTCATGCCCGAAATGACCGTGATGACGCCGCCGAAGATGAGCCAAAAGTCATAGATGCTCTTGCCGATAATAGGCCGGCCGATGGCGTCGATGTCGAAGAGGCCCACGAGGAGCATGAGGGGAAAGGTGAGGAAGG
>CAZUVI010000009.1:0-17047 GCA_964623795.1 uncultured Candidatus Saccharibacteria bacterium
CTTTGAGTACGACATCGTCGGCAAGCCTCGCACTCGGCCAGGCGAGCCGAGAACGCGTTGGAGGATTATTAATGAGATAGATTCCTGATGCGCGCTTCAACAAAAAGGATAATGAGCATGCTGCTCGCGACCGCACTCGCCATTCTGTCGCTGGTGCTCTACAGCTCGTTCATCTCCGGCGAGTACGATACCATCCAACGGCTTCGGGGGGAGATCGTTTCGCGCACGCAGTTGGTGAACGACCAGGAAGCGGCCGTGAAACAGGTGCAGCAGCTCATCACCGAATTCCAGGGCGTGACCAAGCTTCAGGAGACGCTCAATCTTTCCCTGCCGGCCCGCGAGAACATGCCGCAGGCGCTCGGTCAGCTCCAGGGCATTGCGGCCGCGAACAACCTGACGCTCCAGTCCATGGGCGTGGAGATCCTGCCGTTCCGCGTGCCGCCGACCGGCGCGATCGGGGGATTAGCGAAGGGGCTCGGCACGCTGCGCATCAATTTCCGTCTCTTGGGGACGCATGAATCGTTTCGGGCGTTTGCGACGACGCTCGAGACCAACGTGCGGGTCTTCGACCTCTTTCGGGTCGATGTTACGCACGGCGGCCAGCCGAACCAGGACCTCTACGTGTACAACCTAAGCGTCGATACCTACTACCAGCAAAACTAACGACCATGGCCATTGTCATTGAAAAAAAAGAAAGCCGGGTTAATTGGTTCGCGCTCGCGACCGGCGCTGCGGTTTTGGGGATCATCGGCGCGGTGGTCTACTTCCTCTTCTTTGCGAACGCTCCGCTCATCGAAGTGGTGGTGCCCATTACGGCGAAGGAGATCAGCACGATCTCCCGGATAGACATCAATCCCGGGACGGTGCTGAACGATCCGATCTATAAATTGCTCAAACCCTACATCGCCGATCCGACACCGGGAACGCTCGGTCGCCCCAATCCGTTCATCAGTTTTTAAGAATGAATGACAAGCTCCTCCTCAAGACGCTCGTAAGCAGAGGCGTCATTCAGCAGGATGTTGCGGAGCGCGCGGAGCGGGATGCGCTCGTCACGCGAAAATCAGTCGAAGATATCCTCCATGAACGGCTCTTGGCCGATGACAAGGCGGTGGCCAAGATCAAGAGCGAGCTTTTGGGCGTGCCGACGGCCGCGCTCGACCTCGAGAAACTGACCGACGAACTCAAGGGCGTCATCACCGAGGAAACGGCCCGGAACTATCAGGTCGTTCCCATTTCCCGCACCAAGGACATGTTGGTAGTGGGGATGGTGCGTCCCGACGAGCCGAAAGCACAGGACGCGCTTCGCTTCATCGCCAAGAAACTCGGCGTGAATTTAGGCGTCTACCTCATCGACCGCGGCGACTACGATACCGCCATGCGCAAGTACTCTCCGTACAAAAGCGAGATCGAAGCCGCCCTTGGCGTCGTCACAAAAGGCGGCAAAGCCGCTTCGGCGGCGGGGAGAGCGATAGAGCTCGAAGAGGGAGTGGCGGTCGCCGAGGAGGCGCCGGTCATTAAGATCGTCGCATCGACGCTCAAGGAAGCGATCGAGGTGCGCGCGTCGGACATCCATATCGAGCCGACGCGTTCGCGTCTCCGGATACGGCTGCGCATCGACGGCGATCTGCAGGAGGTATCCTCTCTTCCTATTGAGCTTCACCAGCCGATCATCTCCCGCATCAAGGTGCTCTCCGATCTCAAGATCGATGAGCGGCGCGTACCGCAGGACGGCCGTTTCCGCGCGGTCGTCTTCGGACGCGACATCGACTTTCGCGTCTCCACCTTTCCGACCCCGGCGGGGGAGAAGGCGGCGATCCGCGTGCTCGACCCGACCGTGGGGCTGAAGGGTATGGAGAACCTCGGCCTTTCCGACTACAACCTCAAGATAATCCAGGAAGGGCTTGATAAGCCGTTCGGCATGATCCTCATCACCGGTCCTACGGGATCGGGCAAGACGACCACGCTCTATGCGCTTCTTGCGCGGCAGAACAAGGACGACGTGAACGTCATAAGCTTGGAGGACCCGGTCGAGTATTACATCGAGGGGATCAATCAGTCGCAGGTGCGCCCGGAGATTGGATACGACTTCGCCTCGGGCCTCCGCCAGATCCTCCGGCAGGACCCCGACGTCATCATGGTGGGTGAGATCCGCGACAACGAGACGGCAGGCCTCGCGGTGCACGCGGCCTTGACCGGCCACATTGTGCTCTCCACGCTCCACACCAATAACGCGATCGGCGTCATCCCGCGCCTTATCGATATGAAGGTGGACTCATTCCTCCTGCCGCCATCCTTGAACCTCATGGCATCGCAACGGCTCATCTCCCGTCTGTGCCCGGATTGCAAGAAGCCCGAAGCGCCCGCCCCTTCCCTCGAGGCCATTCTTAAAAAGGAATACGAAAATCTTCCTGCCAACCTCAAGGAACGGATCAAGCAACCGCTCCAGATCTGGCACGCCCAGGGCTGCGCAACGTGCAAAGGGAAGGGGATCCTTGGCCGCATCGCGCTCTTCGAGGTGCTTCGCATGACGCCGGAACTTTCCGAGATCATCGCAACCGGTTTTACCGAAAAGAAGCTTGGGGAAGAGGCGCGGCGGCAGGGAATGATAACTCTTCGGCAGGACGGCATGGTGAAGGCGCTTTCGGGCGAGGTGCCGGTCGAGGAAGTTCTTCGGGAGACCGCAACCGAGATATGATAAAATAAGAACACCCCGTAATGGACGACTATAAGCAAAAACTTTCCGACCTGCTTCTCACGACGGCGCGACAGAACGCCTCGGACCTTCACATCGGGGTCGGCCGGAGGCCCACGCTCCGCATCGATGGCGTTCTCATCCCGCTCCAGAAAGAGCCGATCCTTACGCCCGAGATGACCGAAGGGTTGGTTACGGCGCTCCTCACGCCCCCGCAGAAGGAGCAGTTCCTCAAAGACCGGCAACTCGACCTCTCGTTCAGCTACGAGGACAAAGCGCGCTTTCGCGTGAACGTCTATTTCCAGCGTGGGTATATGGCGGCGGCGCTTCGTCTCATTCCGGCGCAGGTCAAAAGCATCGAGGAGCTGCGTTTGCCCCCTATCCTTCACGACTTCACCCGCCTCTCGCAGGGATTCGTTCTGGTCGTAGGGCCGGCAGGCCACGGCAAGTCAACGACCCTGGCCGCCATGCTCGATGAGGTCAACCACAAGCGCACCGACCACGTCATTACCATCGAGGACCCGATCGAATATCTCTTCGTGCAGGACAAGTGCATCATCTCCCAGCGCGAAGTGCACTCCGACACGCCCACGTTCCACCGCGCGCTTCGCACGCTGCTCCGTCAGGACCCCGACGTGGTGATGATCGGCGAGATGCGCGACCCCGAGTCCATCTCCACCGCCATGACGGCGGCCGAGACCGGCCACTTGGTGTTCTCGACCCTGCACACGAACTCGGCCACCCAGACGATCGACCGCATCATCGACTCCTTCCCGCCCGAGCAGCAGGGGCAGGTCACATCCCAACTCTCGGCGACCTTGGTGGCGATCGTTTCCGAGCGTCTCATCCCGCGCATCGACGGCGGCCGCGTGCCGGCATGCGAGATCATGATCGTGAACTCGGCGATCCGGAACCTCATCCGCGAGCGGAAGACCTATCAGATCGACCTCGTGATCGAGACAAGTTTGCAGGAAGGCATGATGACCCTGAACCGTTCCCTTTCGAACCGGGTCCGCGAGCGGGAGATCTCTCTCGAGAACGCGGAACTCTACTCGCTGAACCCGTCCGAATTGAGGATCCTTCTCGAAAGAAGCTGATGAAATTCGCGTACACGGCTCGAACGCAGACGGGGGAGCTGCAAACCGGTTCCGTCGAAGCGGTGAATCGGGAAGCCGCGCTCAACATCTTGACGGGCCATCAGCTCTTTATCCTAACCCTGGAGTCGCTCGAGAGGCGGCGCTTTGCCGACACGCTGTTCGGCTTCTTTAACCGCGTACGGCTCGTTGACCTTGTCGTGTTCACCCGGCAGTTCGCGACGCTCTTGGAGGCAAAGATCCCCTTGAGCGACGCCCTAAAGACGCTCGCGCGCCAGACCAGGAACGTGATCCTCAAGGAGGCCGTGGGCGAGCTCTCGGCCGATATCGATGCCGGCTTGACGCTTTCCCAGGCGCTCGAAAAGCACGGCAAGATCTTCAGCGAGTTCTTCGTGAACATGGTGCGCTCCGCCGAGGTCACCGGCCGCATGGAGGAGGTGATGACCTTTCTTGCCGACTATCTTGAAAAGGAAGCGGTGCTGCTCTCGAAAGTGCGGAACGCTCTTATTTACCCGGTCATCGTCGTCGCGCTCTTTATCATTGTCGCCGGTCTTATGCTCACCACCGTGATCCCGCAGGTAAAGCCAATTTTTGAAGAGGCGGGCGTCCAGCTGCCCTTCTTCACCAAGATACTTCTCTTGAGCGGCGACTTTCTTTTGAACTGGTGGTGGGCGCTCATCATGGGGGTTGCGGTCCTCTTCTTCCTTGTGCTCGACTATCTCGAAACCGAAGAAGGCAAGGCGGTGTTCGACCAATTCCGCGTGGAGGTTCCCGTCATCGGCAATCTTTTCCGCAAGCTGTACGTGGCGCGGTTCGCGGAGGCGCTCTCCGTGCTCTTAAAGGGCGGCGTTCCGGTGGCGCAGGCGATCGAGATCGCCGGCCACACGATCGGCAACTACGTCTATCAGGACCTGCTCCACGAGGCGGCCGAGGGCGTCCGCCGGGGCGAATTGCTGTCCCAAATTTTCGAGAAGAGCCAGGTCTACTTTCCGCCGCTGGTCGCTCAGATGATCGCGATAGGCGAGACCACGGGCCGGCTCGATGACATGCTCTCCCGTATCTCGCGTTTCTACTCGCGCGAAGTGGACAATATCGTCGGCAATCTCGTCGAACTCATCCAACCGGCGCTTATGGTCTCGATCGGCGTCCTGGTGGGCCTGCTCTTCGCCTCCATCCTTCTGCCGCTCTACGATTTGGCGCAGGCGTTCTGATCTCTGCTATAATTTCCTCATACTCATCAAGGTCGCAATGCAATCCAACTTATCTGCTATGCAAAAAGGTTTTACCCTCATCGAGATCCTTATCGTGGTCGCGATTATCGGGCTGCTTTCCTCGATCATTTTGGTCGGTTTGGGAAGCTTCAACGTGCGGGCGCGCGACGCGAGCCGCATCACCGAACTTCGCCAGACGGAGAACGGCATGGCGCTCTACTACAACAAGAACCAGCGCTATCCCGACGTCGTGGGCGACAGCTGGACGAGCTTGACGGACGCGCTCGTCGGCGGCGGCATCGGCGTGACGAAAGTGCCGAACGACCCGACGCCCGGGCGGACGTATCGCTACGGCGTGTCCGGAGACGGCCAGAGTTACGTATTGGCGGCAACGCTGGAGGACACGGGCAACCGCGAGCTTCTGAAGGATGTCGACGGCACCGTCTTCAGCGTCGCGTGCGACGACCCGATCTATTGCACGCAGTTCTAACGGCAGCCGCGGGCGGCTATGACGATGACGACGCCTCTCTTCTACGGTTTTATTTTCGTTCTTGGCCTCGCCATCGGCAGCTTTTTGAACGTGCTCGGCCTTCGCTATCGCCCCAACCGTTTTTTGCTTGCATCTCCCGTATGGAGCGGCAGGTCGCGCTGTCCGCACTGCGGCAAAACCCTGGCCTGGTATGAGCTCATTCCGGTCGTCAGCTTCATCTATCTGCGGGGCGCGTGCCATACCTGCGTGCATCCCTTGAGCGTGCAATACCCCGCAGTCGAACTTGCGGCTGGCGCAACACTGGTTGCGGTGCCCTTCTATCTCGCATCGCTCTACGATGCGCCGCTCTTCGCAGCGAACGGCGGCATGCTCGCGTGGTTCTATTTTTTGAGCGTCGTCTGGGTGCTCGCGATCCTGGCGCTCATCCTCATGTCCATCATCGACTATCGCCAGCGCATCATTCCCGATGAGATCGTGGCCGTTATCGCGGCGCTCGGCGTGGTCAAGATCGCCGTGCTCGCCTCCTACGATCAGGTCTTTTTGATCCAGCAGTCGTTCCTTCAGAACTACGCCCTGCTTGGCCAGTTTTGGAACGGCATGGTCCTGAACCACGTTCTCGGCGCGGTTGGCGCGCTTCTGATCCTCGGCTCCATCGTTCTCATCACCAGGGGCAAGGGCATGGGGATGGGCGACGTGAAGCTCGGCGGCGCGCTCGGACTGCTCTTCGGCTGGCCGGATATCTTTATGGTCATCGTCTTCGCATTCCTTGCGGGAACTCTCGTTACGCTGCCTCAGCTCCTTTGGAAGACCAAACGGCTAAACGATGCGGTGCCGTTCGGACCGTTCCTGGCCGTGGGCGCGCTCGCTACCTTTTTCTTCGGTTACACGATCATCCGGTCCTATTTTTCACTCTTCGGCATATGAGAAAGGGTTTCACCTTGATAGAACTTTTGACGGTGATCGCGGTCTTGACCGTTCTTTCCGCTATCCTGATCCAGTACAGCCGTACCGGCGAGCGGCAGCTCATCCTCTTTCGCGAGCAGGCCAAATTGATCGCCGCGCTTTCCCAGTCCAAGTCGCTCGCGCTCTCGACCTTCAACCGGCCCGAGGTGCCGTGCGGATACGGGATGCATTTTGTCGCGCCGCGCACGTACATCTTGTTCAGCGATCTTTCCCCGAACTGCGCGACGTCGGACCGCGTCTATTCCGGCACTGACGAGGATGTCACGGTGTTCGATCTCGATCCGAACATCCAATTCGTCGATCTTTCCGTGAGCGACATTTTGTTCATCCCGCCCGATCCGCGGATCGTGATGACGCCGGCGCAGACCGAGGCGGACATCACGATCGAGACCATTGACGGGACCGCCTCGATGATGGTGCGGGTCAACAGCGCGGGACAAATAACGACGCAATGAGAAAGCACACGGCACAGCGCGCAGCGAACAACAGCCGAGGCGGCCAACTGCTTATCGAGGCGATGATCGCGATAAGCATCATCACGGTGGGCATTGTGGGGGTGCTCGCGCTGCTTTCGCGATCGCTTACGCTGAATCGCGTGGTCGCAGATCAATATACGGCGACCTATTTGGCGGCGGAGGGGATCGAGGTGGTCAAAAATATCATCGATGCCAACATCGTGAATGTCCGGCCCTGGAACCAGGGGCTTACGGACGGGGCGTATGAAGTTGATTTTCAAAGCGTTGCGCTTACGCCGGACCAGGGACGGCAGGTTCAGTTCGACGCCGCAACGGGCCGGTTCGGCTACCAGGGCGGCGCCCCGACCAACTATCGCCGGCGGATCCAGATCGCGCTCGTTTCCGCGGACGAAGTGCGCGTGAACTCCGTGGTGGACTGGACCACGCACGGCGGCGGCACGTTTTCCCTGGATACCGAGGACCATTTCTTTAACTGGCGGCCATGAAATCGCACATCGCACACCGCGGATCGCGGAAGGGCTTCACGATGATCGAACTCATCGTGGCCATGGGCATCTTTTTGATCCTCATAGCCGCGGCCACGAGCGGATTCGTTCAGGCGCTTCGCACGCAACGCGCCATCGTGGCCTTGATGGCCGCGAACGACAACGCGAGCTCGGTGCTCGAGCAGATGGCGCGCGAGATCCGCGTCGGCTACAATTTTCAGACGAACACGTCCGAGGACGAACTGACCTTCGTGAACGCCTACAACGAGATCGTAACCTATCGCCTCGATAACCAGACGATAGAACGCGGCACGGGAGGCATGGGCGGGACCACGTTCGCCCCGCTTACCCCCGAGATCGTTCGGATCGACGGCATGAAGTTCCGCCTGCAAGGCGCGCAGTCGGGTGACCGCGAGGCGCCCCGCGTGACCATCAATCTTATGGTCGGCGCGCGCGGCAAGGGCGTGGAGAACATCGTGGTGAACATCCAGACCACCGTGAGCGCGCGACTCATCGATTCCTGATCCATGAACCACTCTCTGCGCTCACGCGAAGGCCAGGTGATGCTTCTTTCCATGCTTGTTTTGGGCGGCATTCTTTTGGGCGCCTCGACGCTCGCGGGTCTTCTCATGCTCTATCAGATCCGGCAGACCTCGAACGCGAGTCTGTCCGCGCAGGCGATCTTCGCGGCCGATACCGGCATCGAATGGGGACTCTATTGCGTGGTGAAGATCAAGCCGCTGGACTGCGCCTCCGTGCCGAAACCGGTCATGACGAACGGCACCTCGTTCGACGTGGCGTTCAGCCCGGCGACCAGCACGCCCCAGGACGGCTACGAATCCATGAGGTCCGTCGCGGCGTCCGCGAGAACCTCCCGCGCCTTTCAGCTGTTCTTCGAGGGCGCGACGAGCACGCTGCCGTAACGTCCTCCACTTGGCGAGCGCTCCGTGTGTCCTCCAGCACCGGGGTTCTTCGCCTTGAGCGAGCGAAGACCTCCTTCCTCTCGCCCCGACGGCAGAACCAAGCCCGTCGGGGCTCCGAGAATGCTGTCGAACACAAGGAGCGCTCTCCGGATGCCGAGAGGCCGGCGAGGTGCTTCGCTGGCGTGTATATGCGATAATTTTTCTGCACGGATATGGATAGAAAAGCCGCCAAGAAGCGCATAGGAAAGCTCAAAAAGCTCATCAACCGTTACCGGTACGCGCGGCTGGTGCTGAACAGGGAGGAGATCTCTCCCGAAGCGGAGGACGCCCTGAAGAAGGAGCTCTTCGATCTTGAACAGCAGTTCCCGGAACTCGTCGCGCCCGACTCGCCCACGCAGCGGGTGGGGGGAAAGCCCCTGAAGCAGTTCGTTAAGGTCCGCCACGAGCAGCCGATGCTCTCGTTCAACGACGCGTTCGGGGAAGAGGACATGCGGGCGTGGCTTCTGCGTCTCGAAAACTATCTCGGCCGCTCTGCGCGCGCGAACACGGAAGGTTCTTTTTACTGCGAACTCAAGATCGACGGCCTGGCTATCGAGCTGGTCTACGAGAACGGCATTCTGGTGCGGGGTTCGACCCGGGGCGACGGACATGTGGGCGAGGATGTGACGCAAAACCTCAAAACCATCGAGGCGATCCCGCTCACGCTCCACGGCATCGCGAAACGAGCCGTGCCAAAGCGGCTCGTGGTTCGCGGCGAGGTGTTCATGAACAAAAAGGACTTCGAGCGGCTGAACCGCGAGCAGGAGAAGAAAGGCCTTGCCCGCTATGCGAACCCCCGGAACGTCGCCGCCGGCTCGGTGCGCCAGCTTGACCCCGCGGTGATCGCGGCCCGCCGCCTTGATTCCTTCCAGTATGACCTCGTGACCGACCTCGGCCAGAAGACACACGAGGAAACGCACCGCATCCTCCATGAGCTCGGTTTCCGCACCAATCCGCACAACCGAGCGGTCAAAGGCCTCGAGGGCGTCTTCGAGTTCCACGCCTCTTCGATCAGGAACCGGGAAAAACTTTCCTATGAGATCGACGGCATCGTGGTCATCGTGAACCGGAACGCGGATTTTGCGGCGGGCGGCGTCATCGGCAAGGCCCCGCGCGGAGCGATCGCCTACAAGTTTTCCCCCAAAGAAGCGACCACGCAGATCCTTGATATCAGAGTGCAGGTCGGGAGGACGGGGGCGCTTACGCCGGTTGCGGTCATGAAGCCGGTCTCGGTCGGCGGCGTGACCATCACGCATGCGACGCTCCATAACGAGGACGAGATCAAGCGGCTGGGGCTCACGATCGGGGACACGGTCGTCGTCTCTCGGGCCGGAGACGTGATCCCGCAGATCACCAAGGTGCTTACGGAACTTCGCACCGGCAGGGAAAAAATGTTCGCGATGCCGAAGCGTTGCCCCGTGGACGGCTCAAGAGTCGTGAAGGAAGGCGCCATTGCGCGCTGTTCGAATCCGCGCTGCGGCGCCCGGAACCGCGAACTGCTCTACCACTTCGTTTCCCGGGCGGCGTTCGACATCAGGGGACTGGGCCCCAAGATCATTGACCGCTTTCTGGATGAGGGACTCATGACCGACGCGCCGGACATCTTCGCGCTCCCGGCGGGGGATATTGCGGCACTCGAGCGTTTCGGAGAAAAGTCAGCCGAGAACCTCGTTCGCGAGATCGGGGGAAAGAAGAACATCACGCTCCCGCGTTTTCTCTATGCCCTGGGCATTCTCCACGTCGGCGAAGAGACGGCGCGGGTGCTCGCCCGGGCGATCGAGAAAGCACGGCGGGCGCATGCGCCGCTCGATGTTCTCGCGTGGGGTGAGAAACTGAACGCAGCCGACCTTGAGACGCTGCCCGATGTCGGTCCCGTGGTCTCGCGGAGCATCACAGGGTATTTCAAGGAGCGGCGCAACCGGGATCTTTTAAAAAAATTCGACCGCGCAGGCATAACATTCATTTCCTCGGCGCACGAAGGCAAAAAACTTGCGGGGAAGATCTTCGTCTTCACGGGAGGCCTTTCTTCGTTGGAACGCGAAGAAGCGAAGGAGCGCGTACGCGCCCATGGCGGCGAGGTTTCGGAGTCGGTGAGCAAAAAAAACTCCTATGTGGTGGCGGGAGGCGAGCCGGGCTCAAAGCTTGAGCAGGCGAAAAAACTCGACGTCCCGATAATTGACGAAGAGGAGTTCTTGAAGTTAATTAAGTAAGGCCATGCCTTCTCCGATAACAAAAAAGACACTCGAATATCTTGCCGCTCTCGCGCGTCTCAAGCTCGACGGGCGCTCGGAGGAAAAGCTCCTTGCCGATCTGGAGCGCATCCTCGGTTATTTTGCCGAACTCAAAGAAGTTCCGACCGAGGGGGTCGCGCCCATGACCGGCGGCACGAAGCTCGTGAGCGCAACGCGCATCGACGGCGAGCTTTTGGATGATGACCTGGGGAAGGGCGCGGAGGCGTTCCCCGAAGGCAAAGACGGCTTTCTTAAAACCCCGAAAGTTTTTTGATGCATCTTCACGATCTTACGATCAGTACGATACGAGAGGGGCTTCTCGGGAAGAAATTCTCCGCGCTTGAACTCGCGCAAGCCCATTTTAAGTTCATTCGGGAGAAGGACCGTTCGATCGGGGCCTTCCTTTCTTTGAACGAGGAGGAGGCGCTTCGCGCCGCCGAAGAGACGGATCTCGCGATAGCCAAAGACGAACCGGTGCCGCCTCTCTCCGGCGTTCCCGTGGCGCTCAAGGACAACATGCTTATGGAGGGCGGGATCACGACCGCGGGTTCTCGTATCCTTGAAACGTACCGCGGCGCGTATGACGCAACGGTCGTGCGGAAACTTCGCGATGCGAAAGCGGTTATCATCGGCAAGACGAACCTCGACGAATTCGCGATGGGCTCCTCGACCGAGAGTTCCGCATTCCAGCGAACGGTCAATCCGCACGACCCGGAGCGCGTTCCGGGAGGTTCTTCCGGTGGTTCTGCGGCCGCCGTGGCGGCCCACATGGCCGTCGTGGCGCTCGGGTCGGACACGGGCGGCTCCATCCGCCAGCCGGCCTCCTTATGCGGCGTGGTGGGCATGAAGCCGACCTATGGCAGCGTGTCCCGCTACGGCCTCATCGCGATGTCTTCGAGCTTGGACCAGATAGGGCCGTTCGCAAAGACGGTTGAGGACGCCGCCCTGCTCTATGACGCGATCAAGGGGTACGATCCGCATGACGCGACAAGCCTGCCTGCCGGCAGGCAGGCGTCGCAGGCGGAACCGTCGTTCGAAGAACTGCGGAAGCTCACGATCGGCCTGCCGGAGGAGTATTTCGCCGGCGGTCTGGAACCTGAAACGGAAGCGGCAGTCGCCGCAGCAATCGAGAGATTCAAGGGGCTTGGCGTAGCGATGAAGAAGATATCCCTGCCTCACACGAACTATGCGCTCTCCTGCTACTACATCATCATGCCGGCGGAGGTGAGCGCGAACCTGGCCCGCTTCGACGGCATCCGCTACGGAACGCGCCCCTCGAAGGCGGAGAATCTTCTCGATATCTATACGAAGGCGCGCGGCGATGGGTTCGGGCTGGAGGTCCAGCGTCGCATCATTTTGGGAACCTTCGTGCTTTCCTCCGGCTACTACGATGCGTACTATGCCAAAGCTCAAAAAGTGCGGACGCTCATCGCGCGGGATTTTGAGAACGCCTGGAAGGAGGTGGATGTCATCCTCACGCCCGTTTCGCCGACCCGCGCGTTCAAGTTCGGAGAAAAGACGGACGATCCCCTGAAGATGTATCTTTCGGACATTTTCACGATACCCGTGAACCTGGCCGGCCTTCCCGGCATCTCCATCCCCGCCGACCGTTCCCTGCCGCTTCCGGTCGGTTTCCAGCTCATCGGGCGGCCGTTCCGCGAAGCCGACATTCTGGGTCTCGGGAAACTTTACGAACGTCTATGAATATCGAATGGGTAGTCGAATATCTTTTCTCGGCGCGGGAGTTTCTGGGAGAACTTTTTGTCGCCAATCTTGGCGCATTACAGCTCGTCTCCCTGCTAATTTCGGCTGCCCTCTTTGCCGGGATCGTCTATCTCATCGCCAAGCTGAATCTGGTCGGGATGGGCATGGAAAAGCTTTCGGAGGTCATTGCCAAGAAGGATCTTTCGCGGAGGAGGTCCGTGAGGGCCTGGCAGCGCGTGGAGCAACGGATACTCATGGATGACGAAGCCCAGGTAAAGCTCGCGGTCATCGAGGCGGACAAGATCCTCGACGAGATCCTCAAGATGGCCGGATTGCGGGGAGAGGCGATGGCGGATCGCCTGAAGAAACTTACGCCGGCACAGCTCTCGAACATCGAGAACGTCTGGCAGGTGCACAAGATCCGCAACCGCATCGTCCATGAACCGGATTACCATCTCGCGCATGCCGATGCCGCATACGCAATCGATATCTACCGCGTTGCGCTGAAGGAGCTCGGGTTGATTGACTAGCTCCATGTGCCGTGTTATACTAAAAGCACTATGACAGAAAGGATTCCAGCATCAAGTGGGCCCGAAGAGCAGCTTCCCTCCGTGCTCGAGGCGGGGTTAAAGCGCAGAGGTATTGAACTTCCGAAACAGGAAGAGCCCCAGGCCCTTAAAACTCAAGAGGGGAACGAGCTTAAAACTAGCCGCGAAATTGCGCATGAACGAGCGGAGAAAATTGCTGCCACCGAAAAGACCGAAGCAGAGACAACCCATTTTTTTCTCAGGCGAAAGGGCATACCGGACGAGCCGCGCGCCGATGCGGGAGGAGCACCCGAGGCGCCGGAGGCGCGACCGAGCATAGAGGTTCTTAAAGAGCAGCTTGACGCCGCACGCGACGAGTTTTTGAAGACCGAGAAAGAGTACGGGGATGGCACGCGGGCGTCGGACGAGCTCGCGGACCGTTATTATGATGCGCGCGACGCCTATGAACGCGCCCGCGCCGAGTATGTTGCCGAGGACGTCTTGAAGTACGTTCGTGAGGAGACGGAGATTTTGGAGCAGCGCGTCGATGCGGGGGAGGCAAAGGGCGTGTTTGAGAAGCTCCACGGCGCATGGGGATGGCTGTCGGAAAAGAACATGGGCAAGGTCTGGGACCCCGAGAGCCGCATTCTGAAGATTGGGGCGCGGATGGTGAACCTTCGTACGGCCATCTCGGGCGCGCTCATCGGGGCGGCTTGGATGATCCCGGGTGCGGGGGTGGGCGTCTTGGCCGCGCGGCAGGCGCTGGCTGGCGCTGGTATGACGTTTATGGCATACGATCTTCAGAGAAAGTATGCGGAGGTGAAGGCGGCCGACGTTTCAAAACTGGATAAGCTGGCGCCGCAGGAAGTGGCGGAGAAATTTCATGCGCTTGCCGCGCTTGCCAAACTCAAGGGTTCCTGGCAGGGACTGGAGGGTGCGCGCGAAAAGCTTCGCGAGCGCTACGAGCGTGATATGGCCATCGCCGTGGCATGGGGCATGGATCTCCAGGGGTACACGTGGGAATTGGCGGACAAGGAACAGAAGAAGGAAGGCGCCAGAAAGTGGAGGGCGGTGGGCGCCGGAGTCCTGGGTGGTTTGGGGCTGGCGGGACTTCGCCATTTCGCGTTCGGCGCGGATGTGGCGGCTGGCGTAAAGGCGCCCGCACCCGGATTGCCGCCGGTGCACGAAGGGATGACGCCCTTGCCCAGCGAAGATGTGCCGAAGATCACCGCAGCCATAAGCGCGAGCGAGGCGATAAAGAACGCCACGGAATTCTCCGTGCCGTTCCAGCCCGGCGAGTCGCCCCTGCATGAAGCGCGCAAGGCGCTTGCCCTGTATCTCTCGGAAGACGAATCGCAGGCGTTTAGGGCGCTTTCTCCTGCCGAAAAGTTGTGGGCCGAGGAGCGGCTCTGGAAGCTCACCCAGGAACAACTGAAGGCCGCGGGCGCCCTGAAGGACGTGTGGCAACCCGGCGACCAGATCGCTTTCAAGAAGGAGGCGGTTCAACAGGCACTCTCCGAGCTTCAGCAGAAATTCGATTCTCCCGAAAAACTCAAGGCGCTTGCGGAGAACCTCAGGGACCACGTCGGGAAGGTGGACTGGAAGCGCTACGCGGTTGCGGCCGGCCATGGCGCATGGGAGGGCGATACGGGCGTGAGATTCCGCGTCAGCACGGCCGATATTCTCCGTGAGCCGAAGGCGAACGAACGGATGCTCGATGCCTTGCTCGAAGAAGCGCGCCGCTATCCGGGCATCACGGTCCCGGGCGAAGAAGCGGGGACGCTCCTCGGAACTCCGGGAGGCGCCGGCACTCCTCATTTCGAATACTCGTTCGAGGACGGAACGGTCGTATCGGCCGAAGAGGCGGCGCGGCTCGAGTTGGTAAGGGACAAACTTGCCGAAGCGGTCTCCGGGCTTGATGCCGGGGAGTACAACGCTATCCGTACGATGCGGGTTTCGGACATCCTCAAGAAGTCGTTCTGGCAGCTTACCGACGAGACGCGATGGCCTGAAGGTACGCGGCAGACGCACGTGGATATCATGAACCGCCTGCACCTCAAAGACCGCATCAAGGCGGCGTTCGAAGCCCTGCCGGAGCAATCGCGCGCCGACGTGGGCGGTCTCGACGTGCATGATTTCATCCGAACCTATCTCCTTAAAGGCGGCACTAAGGTATAATCATCACCATGGACAAAGAACTGATACGCAAGGCGCTCGGCGCGAACATCGTCGAAGAGCTGGGTCTCGGCATCTTGCCCGAGGAGCAGAAGATCAATATGCTTGCCGCGGTGACCGAACTCATCGGCGTGCGGCTTATGGCGCGCGTGCACGAGGCCCTGCCGGAAGGGGACCGCGAGGCGTTCGTAAAGAGCGTCGAGGGCGGTTCGCCGGAGACGCTTTTTCCGTGGCTCAAGGAGCGGGGCGTGGATTTTGACCAGCTCCTGCTCGAAGAGATCGCGAAAGCGAAAGAGGACCTGAAGAAGCGGGCGCAGGCGGTCAAATAAGAAAAAGGAGCGGCCATGGCCGCTCCTTTTTCTTATTCCTGCGCAGCCGACCGGATTTGAACCGGCGATCTCCTCCGTGACAGGGAGGCGTGTTAACCGGGCTACACCACGGCTGCAACGACGAGTGAATGTTAGCGGGTTTTCCGCCGCTTCGCAACTTTACGGGGTTTCTTGCCATGCTCTGCCAGGTATTTAAAGTATTCCACCTGACGCAGGCGCCGTTCGGCTTCTTCTTTGGTATCGTACGAGCCGAAACGACGGCCGGTGGTCTTGGAAAGCACGACGTACTTGCCTTTGATCTTCCTGATCATAAACTCCTCACTATCATTTTAAATCTCCTGCCGCGGTCCTTGTAGTTCTTGAACATATCAAAACTTGCCGCTCCCGGCGAGAAGATTACGGCAGAACGCTGTGACGAGAAGAGCCGCGCCGCGCGATACGCGCTCGCCACGGCTTCCTCGAGCGACGAGGCGAACTCCATCGGCACGTGTCCTCCGGAGAGCGCCTTCCGTATCTTCTCGCGGTTCTCTCCGAAGAGGACCACGTGCTCGACCACGGAGTCCTTGAGCGCCTTTGCGAGCGTGGCGTAGTCCAGGTTCTTGTCCTTGCCTCCCGCGATGAGCACGGCCGGGTCTTCGAACGAGCGGCAGGCCGCCGCGGCGGTGTCGGGGTTCGTGGAGGCGGAGTCGTCGTAAAAGCGTATGCGGCCTACTTCTCGGACGAACTCAAGCCGGTGCTCCAGGCCGCGGAAGGCGCGCACGGCGTCCCGAATGGTCTCCTTGGGCACGTCAAGGGAAGCGGCGATGGCGGAGGCCATTACGGCGTTCCGGAAGTTATGCATCCCTGGCACGGCCATATCGGCAGGCGCGATGAGACGGGTCCGAGAGGGCAGAACCGCGATCTTCTTGCCCTTGCCGAACTTGGCGACCCAGCGGCTCCATCCGCTGTCGGCGAAGAAGACGCGGTCATCCGGCTTCTGGTTCCGCGCGATGCTGCTCTTTGCCTCGACGTACTCCTTCATATCGCGGTGCGCGTCCTGATGGTCGGGAAATATCTCGAGCACTCCGGCGACCTGGGGCGAGCGGTCGAGGTCCTGGAGCTGGAAGCTCGAGAGCTCGAGGATAACGAGGTCGTTCTTGCGGAGCCGGGGGAGAAGCGCCACAGCGGGCAGGCCGATGTTCCCTGCAAGATATACGCTGCGCCCAGTGCGTTTGAGTATCTCGTAGAGGAGCGTGGTCGTAGTGCCCTTGCCTTTGGTGCCGGTGATGCCGATTATTGCGCATGGCGCGTGTTCGAAAAAGTAGCGCGTGACGCTTGAAACTTTTACCCCCTTCCGCCGCGCTGCTTGGAGCTTGGCGTTCATGAAGGGAAACCCGGGTGTGCGGAAGATGAGGTCGAATTGCCGGAGGTTGTCGAGATAGGCGGGACCTGCAACAGCACGAACATTCTTAGGAACTGATGTTTTCTTGTTCCGGTCGAGAACGGTGATAGTGGCCGAGCGATACACCGGATCGCGTTTCAAGGCCGCAAGCATGGCCTGGCCCTCGCTCCCGAACCCGAGAATGGCGATGCGCATACCGATAGTGTAGCGCGATTTACTTGCCTCGTGCGAGAAATTGAGGTATACTGTGCTTCGCGGGGAGGTGCTCCGGTTGCACGCGAGGCTCATAACCTTGTCGTAGTAGGTTCAATTCCTACCCCCGCAACA
>CAZUVI010000010.1:0-16970 GCA_964623795.1 uncultured Candidatus Saccharibacteria bacterium
CCCTCGATCGTGGTGAACTCGTGACCCGCGCCCTTGATCTTGATCTGGGTGACCGCCGCGCCCGGGAGCGAGGACAAGAGGGTCCGCCGGAGCGCGTTCCCGATGGTAAGGCCGTACCCCGTGTAGAGACCTTCGATCTCGAAGACGCCTTCCGTGTCCGTTTCGGAAACGGTCTTCAGGACGACTCCTTCGCTTAAGTGAATTAGTTCCATAATATTGCTTATTGCTTGCGCGCTTGTGCTTTCGTTACGTTGATTACTTTGAGTAGAACTCGACCACGGCATTGACGTCAAAGGGAGATTCGACGTTCGTCGGCAGCGCGACGACCTTCCCTTCGAGCGTTCCCTGATCCACGGCGAGCCACGGCGGCAGTTGGGCCTTTTTGAGCTCCGCCGCCAGTTCGGAGAACGTCTTCTTGTTCTTCGACTCGGGCCGGATCGAGATCACGTCCCTCTCCTTCACGCGGTAGCTCGGGCTCGTCACTTTTCGCTTATTGACCATGATATGGCCCTGCACCACAAGTTGCCGCGCGGCAAAACGGGAGGGTCCGAATCCGAGCCGATAGAGTACATTATCGAGCCGGCGCTCCAGAAGTTCAATGAGCTTCGGGCCCGTAACCCCGGTTTGCCGGATGGCGTCCTTCACAAGGCGCTTGAGCTGTTTTTCGGTAAGGCCGTAGCTCACCCGGAACTTTTGTTTGGTGCGGAGCTGCTGACCGTATTCGGACGGCTGGCGCCGGCGCCTGTTCTTGCCCTGAGTACCCGGCGGGTACGGCCGGCGGACGACTGCGGCTTTAGGCGAAAGCGAACGCGCCCCCTTCAAGAAAAGCCGTTCTCCCAGCGCCCGCTCTCTCCGTTCTCGAGGTCTTCGTTCCATGGCAATTATACCCTTCTTACCTTCGGCGGCCGCGGACCATTATGCGGGATCGGGGTCACGTCTTTGATCGAGAGAATATTGAAGCCCTGATTGATGAGCGATCGGATCGCGGAATCCCGGCCGCTGCCGGCCCCCTTCACGACCACCTCGACCGAGATCGGGCCGCTCTTCCGCAACTTCTCCGCGAGCGCCGCCACGATCTTCGAAGCGGCGAACGGCGTTGCCTTCTTGGGGCCGTTAAAGCCCAGGGAACCGGCCGTCGCCCAAGCAAGCACGTTGCCCTTCGGATCGGTCACCGTGATCGAGGTATTGTTGTAGGTGGCGTTCACGTACACCCTTCCTTGCTCCACGCGGCGGCCGGACGCGCCGCCTGTCTGCGCTTTAAGCGCCGCCCCTTCTTGCGCCTCACCCTCCTTGAGCGTCGCCTCGACGCTCGGTTTTGCGATCTTTTTCTTGCCCATATTACTTCAGTTCTGCCTTGCGCCGGCCGCTGCCCGCGGTCTTCCGGACGTTCCCGCGCACCGTGCGGGAGTTGGTCTTCGTGCGCTGGCCGCGCACCGGCAGGCGTTTCATGTGACGAACGCCGCGATAGCTCTTGATCTCCTTAAGGCGCTGTATGTTCTGCCGCACGATCTGGCGCAGCTCGCCCTCGACTTTATGGTTCTTTTCGAGATAGTCCTGAATGCGGCGCGTCTCTTCGGAGGTAAGATCCTTGGCGCGTTTCGCGGGGCTTATTTTCGTAGCGCTTAATATCCGCTTGGACGTCGAAGAACCGACTCCGTAGATATACGTAAGCGCGGTCTCGATCCTCTTTTGGTCCGGAATGGAAATGCCGACGATGCGCATGGTAACCGTTAGCCTTGCCGCTGTTTATGCTTCGGGATCTTGCAAATCACATAAATCCGTCCTCGGCGACGGACGGTTTGGCACTTCTGACAGATCTTTTTGACCGAAGCCCTGACTTTCATAAATTTATAATCTCCTAATGATCCTCCCCCGGGTCGTATCGTAGGGGGAAAGTTCCACGGTCACGCGGTCGCCGACAAGGATGCGGATATGATGGATGCGAACCTTGCCCGACACGTGGGCCAGTATCACGCCGCCGCCTTCCGTCTGGACGCGAAACGTTGCCCCCGGCAGCGCCTCAATGACGGCGCCGGTGACCAAACTTTTGTTCGTTCCGTTAGGCCCGCCCATGTCGCGGGAAGACAGAAACGGAAGTGCTGTTGAACATTGCGGAGATGGTACGCATGGTATCATGCCGATTCGGCGGCGTCAAATCGCGGCGATTTGCGACGACCGCGCTCGAAGGAAATGTGCGGCAGACCGCCCCTTTCCCATTCTCGCTTGTCGCCGTCAACTCGTCCGTTCATTCTATCGTCACGTTGATCCGCTCCACGTTCGACGGCACCCTGCGCACCCAGAAAGGCCACAGCGATATTTTGGCGCTCTCAAAGCCGGGCAGGGTGGCGACGAGCGTCCGCAGATCGGCCTCCGACTTTCCCGCGGCTCGCTCTCGGAAAAGCCCGGGGTCGATGTGGTCCGCAAACACGCCCTGGTAGGTCGTCGGGATCTGCAGGCGGCCGGCGTCGAAATCGGCCGAGACCGCGCCGAACGAGAGCGTGAACTCGACGGGCTCCGTCTCCTCGCCCGCCTCTTTACGCGCCAGAGCGACCGCAAGCGTCCTCACGTCCGATTCGCGGAACGCGAGCATCTTCATCTCGGCCTCGGCAAAGATCGAGAACTTGCCCTCCGCATCCGTCTCATCGATAACCGTTTCCTTCACGATGCGGAACTGCGTGCCGCCTTCGGGCGCCGTGAAACCTTCCGGCAGCTGGCTCCGTAAGAATCCCGACAGCATGTCCTTGAGCGTTCGCGTGATCTCTTCCCGTCCTTTTGCCAGATCTTCGGAAGACGGGAGCGCCACCTCGCCGATGAACCCGCCCGTCATCGGCGCTTTTGATTCGGCGTAAAAACCCTGATATTTCGGCGAACCCTGAAAACCGGGAATGGTGAAGCGTGAGACGGGGCCGATGTTATAGTCGGCGCCGGGCTTGTCGGCGATCACCTCCACGTCGATCGAGGACGAGATTATCTTTCCCTCCTCCACGCGCGCGCCTGGAACGGTTATGCCCTTCACAAGGCGGAATATCTTGCCTTCCGGGGTGAGGAGGCGCGTGCTCGCGACCAGGCTCTGCTTCTCGGAGCTGTAGGCGTTCACGACGGTCGCGGTTCCCGCAGCTTTTCGCTCCACCGTCTTCCGGCCGGAGGCCGGGAACGAAAGGCGAACGTTCCGCTTTTCTAGAAAGAGCTGGGCCGGCACCTGGAGCGCGGCAGGCGAAACCTCTGCAGCGCGCGTGGCGGCGGTGAGCGTTTTTTCTAAGCTCCAGGGCTGCTTCTTTCTCGTTATGGTGATCTCGGCGCGCGGCAGGACGATGCCCGCCGCCGCAACCGCGGCGATGATCACGATGCCGGCAACGGCAAGTTTCAGCGCGCGCTTCCTGCCCCAGGTGCGAGCGCCGTGGGAAGGCAAAAAGCGGCGCGGAGATCCGGTCCCGACCGGGAGAGGCCCCGGTTCCGGCGCTTCCTCCACCGCTATCCCCTCCTCCTCGGGAAGCTCCTCTCGGCGGATGCGCATCTTAGCGCGCAGCCGTGAAGCGTACTGCGGACGCTCCGCCGCGGGTTCACGCTCCAGCCGCACGGCGTCCGATGCCGCTCCGCGACTTACGATGTCGCTGACCGGCCGTCGCGGTCCGCTCAAAAACGGATTCACGGCCTCGAGACCGCTCGCTTTGGCGAGCGCCAGGATCTGTTCGTCCACGGACTCGATCAATATCTTCTTCCCGACCGAATCCGCTTCGCGCTTCACAAGATGGAAGTTCGCGAGGGACCCCAAAAGCCGCGATGCCTTGGGGATCACCAGCACGATCGACTCGTCGCCCGTTTCGAGCACTTTCTCGACCACGGAAGCGATGTCCTCATTTTTAGTTACAAAGATTTTATTCATACAATATGCGATGGCTGCGCTCGAAGAATGTGATCGCTCCGCGCCCGCATTCCATTCTCGCTTGCCATCGTCATGGAATGAGCCAGCGAGCGCGGCGTTTGGCGAAACGGTCCAGATGCTCGTTACGGCGCGAGAAATAGTATTCGATGAACGCCGCCAAGCTCAGGAAATGGGTCGGCGGCATATTCGCGCTCGTACTCGCGCTGGCGCTCGCGAACGAGAACCCCACACGCTCGAGCACGGAAGGAATATCCACCGTTTCAACCATGACATCGTGCCGTTCGGCGATGTTCTGCAGCGGCAGCGGATAGAACACGTTCAGATAAAAAGGGTGCGCAAGGCGCACATTCGACTTCAGAAGCCGCACCAGGGACGTCACGCCGCTCGAGATAAGAACGTCGAGCCGCCGGCCCAGGGGGGGCGAGAGGTCTTTCTGAATATACCGGGCGGCGATGGCTTTCGCAATCGGGTACTCCACAGCCAGCTCGTCCATCACGCTCCCCAAGAGCTGCCGCTCGCCCCAGGGAAAGGTGCCGATGAGTTCGGCCATGGGCAATGAAACGTGGCCTGCGGCGTGAGGCCGCCGTTCGAAGGCGTACAAGCTGGTCGCTTGCGCGAACAGGTTTCCCAGCACGAACTTTTTGTGAGGCACGGAGCGCGCGAGCACTTGAAGCCCCGCGACACCCGCCTCGGTGATGAACTCGATCGTATGCTTGGGAATGATCTTGGTAACCTCGTCGAACATGGGCCGGACCACGAAGGTCTGCTCAAGGGCGACTTCCACGGCCTTGGCGGTGAACCCTATCGGGTTGAACACGTGGTGGCCGTCCAGTCGCACGTCCAAGATGCGAATATTGGCCAAGAGCAGGTCGAGATCGTTCACGCCCAACCGCGCCATCGCGATCGGACGATAGTGATCGAAGAAGCGCCAGACCGCTTGGGAAATGAGATTCTCCAGCTCCCCGTCATCGATCACCCGGTGGGCGTGCTCGCGCTCGAGGAGCACGGCGCCGGGAATGGTGGCGGCGCATGAGGGATCGAGTATCAAAAGCGTCGGGTATTTGCCTTTCGGAAGCGCGCGAAGCATGCGTTCGAGCCCCTTTTCGTGCGGTTGGAACCACGTCCGGCGCACGGAGATGGTCCTGTCCCGATCCAACCCGAAAAGAGTCGCGCGGTTGCCTTGCTTCAGGAGCTCAACGGCCAGATACCGCTCGTTCTTTTTGAAAATTGTAGGAAGCTTCACAAAGAGTTGCTGGGGATGGCGCTGCGCCGTTTCGCCATCCGCATCTCCAGTATAAGCCGCTTCCCCTCTCTATTCCACCGTTGCCCGGATGCGGCGCACGCCTGCGCCGACCGCCTCCTCCTTGAGGATCTTGAACGTTCCGATCGCGCCCGTACGCGACACGTGCGGCCCTCCGCAGAACTCTTTGCTCCAGGCCGTCGCGAGCGTTTCGCCCACGAAATAGACCTTCACGCGCTCCGGATATTTCTCTTTGAAAAAATAGAGCGCGCCGGTCTCCATGGCCTCCGTCTTCGTAAGTTCGACGAATTGCACGGGCAGATCGGCAGTCGCTTTTTCGTTCACGATCTCTTCCGCGCTCTTCAGCTCCTCCGGTGTGAGCTTCCGCGGGAACGCAAAGTCGAACCGCGTGCGCTCCGCGGTGATGTCGGAACCGCGTTGCTCCACCTCGGGCCCCAGCACGTCGCGGAGCGCCTGCTGTAAAAGATGCGTCGCGGTATGAAGACGCGTCACCTTTGTAAGCTCTTCTTCGTTGGCGGCCTTGAGCTCGCCGGTCGACAACACAAGGCCGTGGCCGCCGAACTTTTTCTCGGCGCCGGCGCGAGAGATCTCCTTGTGGCGCTCGAGCTCCCGCTCGAATCCCTCGCGCGTGAGGTCCTTGGCCGCGCCCTTCGGCGCGAGCTCCTTGATAAGCTCGAAGGGTAGGCCGTAGGTTTCGTACAGCAAGAACGCCTCCTTGGCCCCGATCACGGCGTGCCTCTGGAGCTCCCCCAGGCCTTTTGCGATCGCCTTCTCGAACTTCTCTTTTTCCGCCTCAAGCACGGCGAGGATGCGCTCCTCGTCGGCAAGCTCCTCATAGATGCCGCCGAACATCTCCCGCACCTTCTTTGCGGCATAGGGAAAAAGATCGGCATGGATGTCGTGCTTGATCTGGTAGGCCAGGGTGCGGCGCACAAGGCGTCTTAGAATGTAGCCTGCCTCCTTGTTCGAGGGAACCACGCCGTCGCCTATCAGGAACACTGAGGCGCGCAGGTGGTCGGTGAGAACGCGAAGCGTTCTGGGCTCAAGGCCCGGCGCCACGCTCGCTATCTCGGAAGCCAGCGGGTGCAGAAGATCGGTCTCAAAAACGCTCCCTTGGCCGCCAAGGACCGCAAGCAGGCGCTCGAAGCCCATGCCGGTATCCACGCCCGGGAGTTTCAGTCGCTCGAGCGCGCCGCCGCCAGCCAAAAGTTCCTCGCGGGAGGCGTTGCAATAAAATTCGTTAAAGACGAGGTTCCATATCTCCACGCCGTCCACGTAGATCTCCGACGTCGGACCGCAGGGACCGCCGTTCCCCGTCGGACCCCAGAAGTTATCCTCCATTCCTCGCTCGTCGATGCGCTCCTTGGGGACCTTCACCACCTCGTGCCAGATGCGGTAGGACTCCGTGTCGCGCGGAACCCGTTCGTCGCCCCTGAAGATGGAAACGCGGACGCGATCGGGTGAAACGCCGAGGCGCTCCGTCACGAATTCGTACGCCCAAACGATGGATTCCTCCTTGAAGTAGTCGCCGAACGAGAAGTTGCCAAGCATCTCGAAAAACGTGAGGTGCGTCTCGTCCCCGACCTCCTCGATGTCGGAGGTGCGGAAGCATTTTTGGATGGACGCGGTCCGGCGAGCGCTGAAATCGCGCTCGGCATCGAGCTCGCCGGTGTAATACCGCTTGAACTGCTGCATGCCTGCGGTCGTCAAAAGCACCGACGGATCGTCGGGCACGAGCGAAGAGGAAGGGACGACCGCGTGTCCCTTCTCTTTCATGAATTCAAGAAACTTTTGGCGTATCTCCCGCGAGTTCATTCAACCACCACGATAACGCCCGTAAGGCCGCTGTTCAAGTGATCGTGGTACTTCCACGTGCCTGCCTTTTCGAAAACGAACGAGTAGGATTCGCTGGGCCCGATACCACGCTTCGCGTCGAACTCGGGATAGAGCTCATGCGTTGGATGGATGGCGGAGGCAGGCCAGTGGTCTCGCGAACCCTTGTTCGTCCAAACCACCTTGTCGCCCCTCCGCACTTTGAGCTCGGAGGGAAAGAAGCCGTCGTCACCCATGGAGATGGTCCAGGTGCTCGGCACCACGGACGTTCCGGTTCCCGGCGTG
Organism: uncultured Candidatus Saccharibacteria bacterium; assembly: GCA_964623795.1. Classification (GTDB taxonomy): domain Bacteria; phylum Patescibacteriota; class Minisyncoccia; order UBA6257; family CAYSDW01; genus CAYSDW01. Next base: position 7,263 of record CAZUVI010000010.1, read on the forward strand.
CCGCTCGCCTCGGGCCCCTTCACCGCCTCCGGAACAGGGCAGGCGTTCACCGCCGTCCACCCGAGAGGCACGTCGCATGGCGTCGGGAACTCCTTGCAGGCACCGCTCTGCGGGTCCTTGGCCGGCTGGATAACCTGAATGCACGCCGTCTCCTCCTTGAACACGCGGCCGTCCTTTGTCTTGCACTGGCGCGGGAAAGATGCACTCACGCTATCGCTTGCGAGAACGGGATTGCTGGCCTTCGCGCATTCCTCAAAATTCCGAACGGTCGGAACGACCGCGGGCTCCGGCTGAACCGGCTTTGCGGTGGGAATCTGCGGCATAAGGGCTTCGCGGATCGCCGCCTCGATGGTTCCCAAGAGCGCCTTGGTCTCGCGCATGAGCGCCACGAACTTTTCGGAGGTCGGCGCGGTCGAGGAAAGCGTGGAGAGCGAGACGATCGCCTGCTCCGCCTGGTCGAAGAGCGCGAAGATCTTGGGATGCTTCTCGCGGGAGAGTTCCGCCTTCCGCGCCATCGCCCGCAGTTCGTCGAACTTCTGCTTGAGCTCAAGAATGTTCTTCTCGAAATCCTGCGTGCGCACTGCGAGCTGGGTAAGAGCGTTCTTCACCGCGGAAACGGCGGCGGTCGCCTGACCGAACGCGGCGCCGAACTGTCCCGCGGCATAGAAGGTCTTGGCCTGCTCTATATTCGCGTTCGCGCGTTCCAAGAGCTGCTGTACGGAGGTCGGCGCCTTGACCCCCAGCTCCTTGATCTGCGCGGCAAGTTTCTGCGCGAGCTCTTCGGCGTATTGGATCATCCGTTTCGCGTCCTCTTCGCCAATGCTCTTATCGTCTTCGGACTCCTTGAGCACGCGGTCGCGAAGCTGGCTCAAGCTGTTCTTGAGCCCGGCATCGAGAACGCGCTCCCGCACCTCGTCGATCACGAGCACCTTTTCGCGCACGTCGCCGGCAAATTCTTCGAGCGCGCTGGGAGAGACCGGCGCCGCGCTCACCCTGCCCTGGAACTTGAGCACGAGATCGTCCTTGAGGCGCGAAAGTTTTTCCTGCACCTCGTTCGGCAGGTTCGTGTTCAGACGGTCCAGCGTATTGATGGCGTTCAGCTCCTTCACCGCGCTCTCGCGGCGCGCATCAATGGCTTCTTTGAGCCGGTCGGTAAACTGCTCCGCGCTGTCGATGGTGCGCGGCACTTCTTTGAGCACTTCGTCCACCGTTTTTTGGACCGCCTCGATGTCATCCTTCACCTCGCCGTATTTCGCCTTGAGTTCGCCCAGAAGCTGCTGATGGACCAGCGTTCGTTCGACGAGCGAATCCATGAGCTTGTCCACCTTCGGGTTCTCGCTCGTTGCGGAGAGCGTTTTGAGACGCTCCGTGAGCCGCTGCATGTTTTCGGCGTAGTTCTCCGCCGCGCGCGCGATGGCGCGAGCGTCGCTTTTCCCCTCCTCGAGCCGCTTGAGTTCGGCTGCCTTCTCGGTCGCCACCTGGAGCTCGTATTCCGCCTTATTCACCGCGCCGGTCGTGAACGTGCGGCGAACGCCCCGCGCCCACTCCTTCATGAAGTAGAACGGATTGGTGGGCAGGAGTCCCGGACGCTCCACGCCCAGCTCCGCCGTCGTCACCCCCCCGCTTCCCTGCGCCATTGCCGCCGGCGCGAGAACGATCGAGAACATCACCGCCGCCGCCACGCACCCCCCCGCAAACGTTGTTTTTTGCATAGTAAAATGATGGCTTTTTGCCACCTAATGTAACCATACCCCATTTTGAGATGCGGGTAAACAGCAAAGCGGTCTGGTTTTGCTAAGAACACCCTCTCGGAGGTCTCGCGGGCACGGTTCCGCCGAAGGCGGGGAGCGAGGCCGAGAGGGAGCGCATCCCGCTCGGCTTTGGCGGGATGACGCGTGGTATTCGTGCGGAACCAGACCGCTTTGCGTCAATAACTCTCCAGCCCGGCCGATTTCTTGTGTTCCTTGACCTTCTCGAGCGCCTTGGCCTCGATCTGGCGAATGCGCTCGCGCGTCACGTTAAACACCTTGCCTACCTCCTCGAGCGTATGGGTAACACCGTCCTCAAGGCCGAAGCGAAGCCGCAGGATCGACTGCTCGCGGTCCGAGAGGTCGATGAGAATGTCGTGAATGCGGTCGCGGAGGAGCGCCTGCGACGCGATCTGCGCGGGCGTAAGGTTCCGCTCGTCCTGGATGAACTCGGAGAGCGAGGAATCGTCATCGTCATCGCCCACGGGCGATTCGAGCGAAATGACCTCCTGCGATATCTTCTGGATGTGATGCACCTTCTCCACGCTGATGCCCATCTCGATGGCGATCTCTTCGGGCAAGGGTTCGCGGCCGAGCTCCTGCATCAAGCGCCGCTTTGCCTGCGTGTACTTGGAGATGGTCTCCACCATGTGCACGGGGATGCGAATGGTGCGCGACTGGTCCGCGAGCGCGCGGGTGATGGCCTGACGGATCCACCAGGTCGCGTAGGTCGAGAATTTAAAGCCGCGGCGGTAGTCGAACTTCTCGACGGCCCGCGAGAGACCGATGTTGCCCTCCTGGATAAGGTCCAAGATGCTCAAGTTCGGCGTGCGGTTCACGTAGCGCTTGGCGATCGAGACCACGAGGCGGAGGTTCGCGGTGATGAGCCGCTGGCGCGCCTCTTCGTCGCCTTTTTCCGAACGCTTTGCAAGATCGCGCTCTTCCTGCGCGGTTAGGAGAGGCGTCTTGCCGATCTCCTTCAGGTACATCTGCACCGCATCCGGCACTTCGGCCGTGCCGCCCGTGATGCGGGTCGCCTCGAGAAGCTCCTTCTCGCTCACCTCTTCCTTGCCTCTGGGCACCTCGATGAGCTGGCTCGTCTCGATCACTTTTATGTTGGCCGCCTCGAGCCGTTCGTAGATCTTCTCGAGGAAAGAGATGTCTTTCTCGATGTTCGGGAAATAATAGAGGATCTCCGTGTCCGTCACGAAGCCGCGCGGCCGGCCGCGCTGGATAAGCTCGCCGAGCTTCCTTTCGTCGAACACGGAGCGCGACGCGGCGGCCTTGCCCTTTTTGAGCGCGCGCGAAGACCCCCGCTTGGCGAGTTTCCTGGAGGTTTTACGGGCTCGTTTCACCGAAGAAGAGGGCCGTTTCGTGGCCTTCTTTGCTGCCTTTTTGGGCATGAGTTTAGATAGTATGCATTTCCTTCGCCACCGACGCAAGCTCCTGCATAAGCTGGTCGCGGCGCCCGTCATTCCCCGCGCGTTCCGCTTCCGCGATCTTCAGGGAGAGCTCGTGCTGCCGGTCCTTGAGATACTCCTTCTTAAGCTGCCGCATGAGCTCCGTGCTGTGTTCCCCCATCTCCAGGCCGGCGCGAAGCTGGATAAGTCCCGCGAGTTCCTGCACGCGCGGCGAAGCGTTCGATTCGTCGGGACGTCCGCGCACCAGCTCGCGGTAGGCCTCGCGATAGAGCGGCGGCAGATACGGCTCCGCTTCTTTGAGCGCGGGCAGTGAATTCTCCGAGAGGGCGAGGCCCAGGAGCCGTTCGGCAATAAGCTCTCGGCGCGTAAGCGTCTGCGGCGCCGGCCCAGACGCTTCTTGTGAACCGCGTTCCGCGCCGCTTTCCGGCAGGTCCTGTCTTCCCGTCTGGACGGCGGGCGGGCCCGCAGGCAGGCGCTCCATCTCCTCAAGCAACGCCTGCTCGCTCACGCCCGAGATCCCGGAGAGCTCGCGAACCCAATGCATCTTTTCGATCGGGCTCGCAATGTTCCGGGCCTTCCCGAGTACGCCGCGCGCCGCTTTCTTCTTCTCTTCGAGCGAAAGCGCGTTCCCCTCTTTGAATCCGTACCGCTCGAAATAAAACTCCATCGCATGGCGCGCGCTAAGGACAAGGCCCTCAAAAGAGCCGGGATGCGCCGCCACGTAGTCGGCCGGGTCCTTGGCGCCCGGCACGGTCACCACGCGCACGGAAAAGTCGAGCGCCTGCGCAAGGTCAATGGCGCGCTCCCCCGCCGCCCAGCCCGCTTCATCCGTGTCGAAACTCACGATAAGCCGGTCCGCGAAACGGCGGAGCGTCGAGAGGTGCTCCGGCGTGAGCGCCGTGCCCGAGGTAGCCGCCACGTTTTTCACGCCGTCCTGCCAGACCATCAAAAAATCCATCTGCCCCTCGACGAGGAGCGCGGCGTTGGCGTTCCGTATGTCGCCCTTCGTCCTATAGAATCCGTAGAGGATGCGTGACTTCACGAAGATCGGCGTTTCGGGGCTGTTGACGTACTTCCCCAGATCGGGACGTTCGTACTCTGGTAGGATGCGGCCGGTGAACCCCACCACTCTGCCCGTGTGGTTCGCGATCGGGAACATCACGCGTCCGCGAAAGCGGTCGAAGTAGAGCCCGCGCTCGTTCCGGCCCGCGAGCCCGGCGCGCACCGAATCCTCCGGCCGGATGCTCTTGCCGCGAAGCCACAAAAGGAGGCCTTCGTGCTGGTCCGGCGCGAAACCGAGCCCGAACTCTTCGATGGTTTCCTGCTTCAGGCCCCGCTTTTTCAAATACTCAAGCACCGCGGGCGTCTTCCCCAGCATCGCCTTAAAATACTCGGCGGCGGCGGCGTTCGCGTCGAAGAGAACGTTGAACTCGCGCTCCCCGGTCCGCGCGATGCTCCGGAGCTCCACCCCCGCCTTTTCCGCAAGCACCCGCAACGCTTCATAGAACTCCAGATTCTCGTACTTCATGAGGAACGTGAAAACGTCCCCGCCCTCTCCGCAACCGAAGCAGTGCCACGATTGGCGATCCGGCGAAACCATAAAGGACGGCGTCTTCTCCTTATGGAAGGGGCAGAGCGCTTTGAAGTTCCTCCCGGCGGGCAGGAGCTGCAGGTAGGAACGCAAAAAGTCGACGACGTTGATGCGCTCCTTTATTTCGCGTACGGGGTCGGTCATGGCTCGCGGGAATGTCTTAGTTTCAAGAGTTTAACGCAGTAAGTTGGTTAAAAACTACTTCTGCGAAGATCTAAATATTCTTTAACTCCTTTCAACCAACCACCAGAAAAACAATCTTCTGGTTTGAAGTTTACCAAATCTACCCACCGCATCTCCGTATGCCGTTCTGAAAGTCTGATCTCGCCGCCTTCTAAGGTTCCGGAATAGCCCACCGCGAATATTCTCACGGTTGGATTGCCTGGAGCTGATTCCACCCTTTCGTGGCGCATAAATACCACCGGCTTGCCAATGGTGTATCGTATTCCATCACCAAGCTCTTCCGACATTTTGCGACCGATAATTTGATCTAGGGGCGCTTCAAACTCATCTTTCTTGATTCTTCCGCCAGGCAAATCCCAATCGCCAAAGTTGTCTTTCAATATGAGAAGCTTACCAGTTTTTTCCAGGAAAACTTTAACTGCAACAAAATATGTGTCGTTTTGTTCTGCGCGCATATTGCGTTAGAAAGTATATGTGAGATTTGTTCTTGCTACCATTCGCGCTCTTTACCAAACCGCCAAAAACAGCCGGACTTTCTGACGTTCGTCACGAGCTGATAAATATCGTTGGCTGGTTCTTCCGGTTCGCGATCCGGCTTTTCAATTTCCGTAGCTGCGTCATTCCCCATATCGGTCTTAATCCACCCGGGATCAAGCGATGAAACAACTATGCCTCTGTCCTTGAGCCGGAAAGCAAGTATTCGGGTGTACATATTAAGAGCGGCTTTTACGAGACGATAGCCGGTCGAAGAGTTGTCGTCGATGGGAAGTGAAAATGCGCCGTATGAGGAAGCTATATTTACAATATGCCCGCCGGGACGCAACCGCGGCAGTAACCGTTCCGTGAGGTCGATGATGCCAAAAAGATCAACTTCGAATGTTTTTCTTATTTTCTCCAAGTCGGCTTTCGTATCATGAGCGTCAAGAATGATGCCGGCACAGTTAACGATGGCATCTATGCCTGGCGCCATATTTTCAATCTCCTTCGCCGCGCTCGCAATACTCTTGGAGTCCCCCTGGTCGAATCGGATGATTGAGAGATTCTTGTCAGTAAGAGGAACCGGCGTATCTAAATACGTTCCAATAATGCGCCACCCTTCCGTAAGAAACTTTTTTGCGGAGGCCAGGCCGATACCCCTGCTCGCCCCGGTAATGACTATAGTTTTCATGTTGTTGGTTTATTTCGATTCACTTCCGACCCGTCTTGGTCTTAGCTTGACTTGATAATTCTTCAATGCCGTGGACGACATCGGGAAGTTCGGTGCAAGAACCTTCCTGTTCTGCTGGCCCGGAGAAATGCCCCATGGCATGCTTGATAACCATCTTGGCTCCAAGCTCCTTTTTGAAAATATGTGCGAATTTCAGATCAACATAAGGATCGTTATCGGAATGAATAGCAACAAAACCGTTTTTTGATTTGCCCCTGATTCTTTCGAAATCGATTGGGGTTGTGAAAAAGTTACTAAGTTCTTCGTACCCGATATTATCAGTGAATCCAGCGACAAGGACTACGCCGCCTACGCGTTCATTTTCGGAAAATGTTTCAAGATATCGAAGTATCGTTATGCAACCGACGCTATGCCCGATCAAAAATAGGTTCGTATCGGGGTGGCCGGCTTGCGCGGTAAGATAGGAAACCCACGCGTCTTGTTTCGGCGCTTCGGTTTCGGGGAAGGTAGGAACTTTCACGGAAAAACCCTTTTCTTCAAGTTCCTTTTTGACATAAGGATACCAGCAATATTTAGGATATCCTTCCCAACAATGGACAATGATTGCGCGATTCATAAATCAAGTATATATCCGTCCAGGTCGAAATAATCAAAACAATCCGCGGATCATTTTTGAGCAGTGAAAATATTATATCGCACCAGGTCTCTCTCGCCGAATTTTCTCATTCGCGCTGCCGCCACTAAATTCGGCATTTTAGACGTCCAACCTAAAAATCTCATGACAAAGTAGATGGGTTTGGCAAGTTTTTCATACCTCTTTATCATCGGGCCAACTTTGTAACTTATATTTTCCACTCTTACATCCCGAAAACCCTCACCACTCATAAGCGTTTCCAGTGAACCGTGCCTCATGACAGGGAAACTGTGCATTGCCGACGCGTAGTTCATTTCTTTTATGGTCCGCAGCTCTTCCGGGGAGAACTTGCCGTCTTCGGCCATCGAGTACTCGAAGAGCGCAATTTTCCCACCATTTTTCAAAACGCGATAAAACTCCTTCAGAGTTTGTCGAATGTTTGTAGAATGTACCAAACTTTCCTGCGTATACACCGCATCGAAGGAGGCGTTACCAAACTTCAATTGAGAGTAATCCATTAAGCTGTAGCGAACCCTGTCAGAAACTTCTAATTTCTTGGCTAACTTATTTGCTTCCGCAATCTCGAAAGGAACGACGGTAACGCCCTCTACTAAGCAGCCGTACTTTTGAGCTAAATAGGTTGAGGTAACACCCTGGCCGCATCCCGCATCAAGGATTCTCATGCCCTTCTTAAGGTTTGTTTTCTCCGCAACCAAGTCCTGCATTAACTGTTGGGCCTTCCCGGTCGGAATCCGTTTTTCGTCAGGATAAAATCCAAAATGCTTCGAACCCTTAAGGAAGATGCTATATTTCCAGCGCGAAAAGTCGTAATACTTATTTAATCTTTCGAAATGTTCTTCTTCGTTCATGATTTGGTTTGGCTTATATTCCCAGCACGGCGGAGTGCCGCGGAAATTATTCTATCCAAAAGCTCCGGAAATGAAATGCCCGCGGCTTTGGCCGCCTGCGGCAGCAAGCTCGTCGGCGTCATCCCCGGAATGGTGTTTATCTCGAGCACGTAGATCGTCCCGTCCTCGCCGAGAATTGTGTCGGTGCGCGACATGCCGGAACAACCGATTATGTTATGCGTTCGTAAAGCTATCTCCTGGATCGCGCGAATGGTCCCCGCCGGAAGGCGGGGGGGCGTGATCTCTTCCGAGGCGCCCGCCGTGTATTTGGAATGATAGTCGAAGAATGGCCGCTCTTTGGGAACTATCTCGGTCGGCGGAAGCGCGCATACGCCTTCCGGCACGGTTTCGTCCTCAAGGACGCTGCACGTCACCTCCCTGCCCGGCACGTAGCGTTGCACCATTGCCTCACGCGAATGACGGAGCGCCTCCGCGATACCCTTTATGAGCCCGTTCTGGTCGCGCACGATCGAAACGCCAACGCTTGAGCCGCGGTCGGACGGCTTCACGACGAGCGGCAGGCCGAGCTTCCGCACCGCCTCCGTCATCACCGCTTCCGGCGCATCCCTGAATTCGCGCTCTCTTACCGTCACAAAATCCGGAACCGCAAGGCCGCAATCGGCGAGGAGCCGCGAAGAAAGCGGCTTATGCATGCCGAGCGCGCTCGCAAGCACCCCCGAGCCGGTGTACGGCACGCCGAGCGCTTCAAGCAAGGCCTGCGCCGTGCCGTCTTCGCCGTATTCTCCATGCATGGCGATGAACGCCACGTCGATCGCGTCTTTCTGAAGCTCTAGTGTTGCATCGCGCCCCTTGGCCACGACGATCGGAAACGCCTCGTATTTATTCGTGTCGAGTGAACGGAGCGCCGTTGTGCCTGTCTCAAGCGAGACGTCGTGTTCGGACGAGGGACCGCCCATCAGAACAGCCACGCGAAGCTTCTGCATATCACCACTATACATCGCGGATTTGCCCGCGTGAATTGACGTTGCAAATGTTTCGGGCATAGGATGAGGCCAGTTCATGGACACTGGAAAGGGGTGATGCGGAGTGAAATGGCTCCTCCTCGCCGCCGGGCTCTACCTCCTGAAGGCGGCGGCCGTCTACGGCATCATGCGTCTCATCTTCCGTTCGTACGTAGCGGGCCGCACCGAGGCGGAGGCGCTTCGCGCGCTCTCTGTCCTCCTTGCGCACGGCTACGGCGTAACGAGCGACATCCTGGGCGAGTTCGTAAAGAAGCGGCGCAAACTGCCCCGCATCCTCGACGAATACAAGCGGCACCTCGCCTCTCTCGGCGAACTGCAACGGCAGTTTCCGGAGCGCGCGGTCGCGCTCGCGGTGAAGCCGTCGCGCATCGGGATGGAGATCGATGAGAAAGCGTTCGAGGAGTCCCTTCGCGATATCGCAGAGTGCGCCAAAGAGCACGGCATCTTCCTCTGGGTGGACGCCGAGAAGTTCGCCGCCCGCGATCAGACGGTTTCCGTCGTGCTCCGCGTCCGCAAGGCAGCCGGTGCGCGGATTGGCATGGCGATCCAGAGCGTGCACGCTTCGAGCGTTTCGCTCGCCGAAAAGCTCGTCGAGGCGGGGCTTTCGCTCCGCGTCGTGAAGGGTGCGTACAAAGACGGAAATCTCTACCATCCGAACGACGTGCGCGACTGTTTCCTCCGCATTTGGCACCGCGCCGCGGTTTCCGAAACGCAGGAGCTCGTGCTCGCCGCCGCCACGCACGACGACACGCTCATCGGCGAGCTTCAGCTCTCGGGCGATCACCGCTTCGAGCGGGACCCCGCCAAAGGCGGTGGTCCGCGCCTCGAGGTCCAGATGCTCTACGGCATCCGGATGAAGCTCCAAGAGGAACTCCGCGAGAAGGGCGCGCGCATGCACGTCTACGTGCCCTGGGGCACCGAGTGGAACGCCTACGGCTTCCTCTTCCGGCGCATGCGCGAAGGCGCCTCGCCTTCCGCGCTCAAACTTTTCCTGCGGAACATCCGCGAATCCCGCGAAATGCGGCGAAAATTGCAGCTCTCCTCGTGAGGGCTGCGTTCTTTTATATAAATG
>CAZUVI010000011.1:0-16703 GCA_964623795.1 uncultured Candidatus Saccharibacteria bacterium
GGCTTGAATATGGCCGAAGTCCCGAGCGGGACCGTATTCTCTCCCTCCGGGACGCGGCCGCGAATGTCATAGAGCCGTTTGTGTTCAAAAAAAATTGTCGGGAACTCGGCGCGAAGCGCCGTTGTAAGAAGGCCCTTTGCATAGTAGGGAATGCTCGGCGTGGCGATCGCGAGATTCGGAATGTGCAGAAGAAGCGCCAGAAGTGATGCGCCAAGTTCTGCGCCCTTTTCGCCATATCCTTCGTGACTAAGCCGAATAGTAATGCCGGGTCCTGTCTCTTCGCCCATGCGGTATCGCCAATTGCCGATCTCAAAAATATCGCTCATCATAAGCGTGATGAACGTGCTGTAGTCCATCTGCACCACGGGTTTGAAGCCGGCCAGATTCATCCCCAGCGCGATGCCTCCGAGCATCTCTTCGACGAGCGGCAGATGATTCATGATCCTGCCGGGGAACTTTTTTTCGCATTCTGCGAGCAAGGATATCCCGCTTTTTGATTCTCGAATGTCCTCACCGATGACGATGAGTCGCGGATTCTCTGCCAGTTCTTCCTCGAACGCCTCCCGGATCGCTTCTTTGTAGGAAATTTCGCGATTATTCATGGAAAACCGAATACAGTTCATTCTCGGGAACTGGACTTGAGGCTTCTGCCCTCATGAATGCCTTGTCAACTGCGTTTTTGGCGTTCTGTTCGCATTGCTCGATATCGGCATCAGGAATTTGGAGTTCCCGCAACGCCTTCGCGAACCGGTTGAGTGGATCCTCACCGGTCGGGATCATTGCCGTCAAAAACGGTTCGATGCTGTAGCGCACCGCATGCGAAGAAAAACGCTTCTCTGTGATCTCAAAAAGATAGGGCTTCGCGTTCTCGCGAACGAAGGCCACGGCTCGCTCTGCGCGTTCGTATAGGGCGAGTGGTTCGGCGGAGCTTGCGGTTTCAGCTTGAACGGCGTACCCCTGCGCCCGTTCCGCTATGGTCGGCGTAGAAGACGTGTCGCGGATCGTGGATTCGATCGAAACACCGTCATTGTGGCAGACAAAGAGCATCGGCAGATCCAAGAGCGAGGCGAGGTTGAGGGCGCTGCCGAAAGTGCTCCGTGAGGCCGTCCCATCGCCAAAGAACTGAACGACGATGCCCGGTTCTCCCTTCATTTTTTTTGCAAGCGCAAGTCCGACGGCGATGGAGAAGTTTATCCCCAGTATGATGCTCGTGCCATAAATGTTGTGAGGAATGTTTTGAGGGAGCGTCGTGGTGTAGATGCGCTTCGAGGGGCCTGCTTTTTTGCCGCGAAGCAACGCGACAAGATCATCAAGCGGCATGCCCTTCTGGATCACCGCTGCATAGTCGCGATAATGAGGAACGAGATAATCGTCATGGAGCAATAACCCAGCGACAAGCGCCTGCCCGATCTCCGTGCCGATGCCGCTGAAAAAACCCTGCATCCGTGCGCCGTCGCGGAAATATGCCTGCTGGAGCCGCTCGTCCAGGAGGCGGGTCTTGTAGCAGGTTTCGTAGATGGAAAGAAGGCGCGATTTGTTCATGCGCCGGCGTTAGAGGGCGTACCAATCAACGGCGGAAATGCGCCACCGTTCCGAACGCACGAGATGGAATACGCGGCCGGAGGTTTTTTTGAATGCGCCGCTGCCCCATGTCAGCGCGCCGCTCACATGTGCTTCCGTTCCGTTCGTGTCGACGCTGATGAGCGCGTCGTCCAAAAACATATCACCGAAGGAGATATTCAGTCGGCGCTTGAGGGCATGCACCTCCTCCGGGGTGTGGCTGGCTTCGCCGAGCGCTATGGAGCGGATCCTCGCGTCTGTGGTGAAATAATCGTGCGCGTGGTCATGCGGCGGGCTGTTCGCGTCCCGCGTGAACTCTCCGATAATGGCGGCTATCTCCCGTTCGTCGGCCGACGCGGGTTTCTCGCGAAAGTGCACGAAATCCTTCTCGGTCTTTCTAAAAAAGAAGTCAAAGATTATCGACATGGAGTGGGGAGGGTCGCTGCGTTGATTTTTTCGGCGCGCAACTCATGATGGGCAGAAATCTTCCGAATGGCTGGTCGGTCGTATGGGCCCGTTCGGTGATGTCAAAATACTCGGTTATCAATCGCACGAGTTCTGTTTCGGACGCGCACACCCACCATCGGTCACCGGGGAATCCGTTGTTTTTCAAGTTTCGAACGGCGTCTCGCACCATGCTCCTCGCTCGCCAGCCGATCTCCTTCGTTGTGCAAAGTTCCTCGAGAACTGTCCATGCGCCGTACAGATTATTCAAGCGCAAGGATCGATCATGGGTGCATGCAAGCGCCATGTTCGCGATCGCATACACCTTTTCTTGTCGCGACAGGAAGGGGGCGTCGATGCGTCGTTTCACCTCGCTCGGCAAATGTTTCGGGAGAAAGTCGGGGTTGGTGAAACTAAAACGAGAGACAAATTTTCCCGTGTCGGCGCAGATACGGCGCACATTCCTAAGAAATCCCTCTTCTTTCCCAGGCGGGAACTGGTTTAAGACCATATCGCCGAGAATGATATCGAAATAGCCGTCCGGAAAGGGCAGGGAGAGCCAGTCGCCGACGACCCCCTGTTCGTTCCGGGGATCTGCCGTCGTCAGGTATTTTGTCGCTTCTTCGATGCAGGTCGGCGATCGGTCCGCTACCACGACGTTATGTCCCGCGACAAGATCTCGAAGCTCCGGCGTCGGTCCGAGAACGAGAACTTTTTTCCCTTGTGCGATCGGTCCGATGAATTTTTTATAGATCGCGAGATCTTGAGGACTCGGCCTGGTCAGCCTTTGTTCTTTGTCCCAATGCTTGTATCGGTCCTCAAAACTTCTGCCCCATCCTACAACCGGAGCGAATGACGCAAGGGAAGAGGCGGCTCTTCCGGGGGAAGCCGTTTTCGCAGTCAATTTCGCACGAATGGTATGGAAGAAACCCGTCATGGAGAATGCATCCACAGTATATCACCGTAATTGACGCGAAGGGCGTATCCAGTATCATGAGAAGCGCTCGCGCGGTGCAGCGCGCCTTTCATATGGGAAAATTTGCAACGGCGATCTTGAACTTCTCACTGCGGCTGCCGGGAACGCTCGGCGACCGGCTGCGGGAGGATTGGATGCGGGAATATTTTCAGGAATTTGCCCGCCAGCCGGCGCACGGCGCGGATGCCGTATCGCCGGAGGCCAGGGCCGTTCTTTCGTTTCTTCGGAACGAGGCCGGCGTGGCGTTCGAGCGCGAATGGGGACGCGCGCATGGCCTTCCCGTTTTTTATTTCGGCATTGGACAGCGGTGGGTGCGGGGAGTGAAGGGGCAGATGCACATCATGGGGAGCGGCGCGGAGCGCAGTTTGGGGCACGCCATGTTCACTGCCGCCATCGAGTTCGTCGAGCGCTTTGTTCTGTCGGTGCGTTCCGCCGGGCGGAGCGGCGATCCCTTTGATTTCCGCGCCGCGCTCGCGCGGTCTGCAATGTTCCGCCCCGCCGGAACGGTTCCGGTTGCTGCTCCGTTTCGGCACGAGGCGGAGCGCGTCGACTGGTGGGTTCCCGGGCGCTCGTTGTTTTCGGGGGAAGAGGTGCTTCTGCCCGCGCAGAAGGTATTATGGGACCCTGACCTTACGGAACGCTCGGGAGAACCGAGGATATGCGAGCAGAACACCTCCGGCGCCGCCGCGGGGAGAACGGCAAGCGACGCAAAGGTATTCGGGATATGCGAGCTTGTTGAGCGCGACGCCCTCTTGTTCCATTGGCTGAAGAAGATCTCGCCGCCGCGCATTTTGCCGGAGAGCGTTCGCGACCCGGAGATAGATTTCCTTGTCGAGGAAGCGCGGAGCCGCGGCCTTGAACCGCATCTTCTCGACATTACGACGGACATTCCCGTGCCGGCGTACATGGCGGTGTTCGTCAAAAAGGAGCCGCCGACGGCATTTCGCGGGTTCAGCGCGAATCTTGATCCTCGTTCGGCAATGAAACGGGCTCTCTACGAAGCATGGGGAAGTTATGTTTTCAACACGCTTCTTCCCAACGATCTCGATGACCCCATCCTTGCCCGCTACCGGGTCTGGCTGCAGCCGTCGTCGTTCCGCCATTTTGAATTTCTTCTTAAGGGTCCGATAGTGAACTTCGCGAGGTCCGTCGCAACCGGCGAAAAGCGAGGCGAACTTGAGATCCTCCTCGAGCTGTTCCGCGCGCGCGGGCCGGCCTATGAATTGTACTGGCACGAGTCCCGGCATCCGATCCTCGAGCGGCTGGGATTGCATGTCGGGAAAGCCGTAAGCGCCGGACTTATCCCGCTGTACTTCTTCGAGGAAAACGCGAAGTTCGCGCTTTCGCATCCGCGTCTTCGCGGCGTCAAGCTCAACACCTATCCGCATCCTTTTGGATAAGAATGAAACTTTACCACTTCGCGTATCTCAAGAGAGTGGCGCTGGACGAGCTGGATTTTGCGTTTATGGCGCGCGTGCATACGCTGCCGCGCGCTTTTATCGAATGGCGGCAAGGGAGGGAACTGCGGCGCCTCGTTTCTTCTGCCTACGAGCGATTTCCCGTCTATCGGGATCTGTGGCGCGAGCGGGGCGCGCGCCCGGAGGACATCCGTTCCGTGAATGACATTCGGAGCTTGCCCATCTCCTCAAAACGGATGTTCAAACAATACCCCCCGGAAGCGCTTCTGGGCGATCCTCCTCCGCGCCCGAACCTATACGCGTGGAAAGAAACATCCGGTTCTACCGGTGAGCCGTTCCGGTTTCCGGTGCGCGCGCATGGGCTCCTCCCGGACCACAGAAGGTCGTTCTACGAATACCGGTTTCTTCTCTGGCGCGGAAATCCGCTCTGCCATATCGTCGATCGTCTTAAAAGCGCGCGCATCGACGAAGAGCCGGCGCGGCATGAGTTCTCGCTCACGAGAGAGGAACTCCGCAGAGATCCCACGGGCGCGTGCCAAGCGTTGCGGAAGTTCGGCGCTGATGTCCTGCGAGGCACCCCGACGTCGCTCTTTGAGCTTGCCGAATACGCGGCGCGTCTGCCCGAAGCGCATCGCCCCCGTCCCCGGTTCATTGTTTCTGCGAGCGAGGTGCTCACGTCCGCGGTGCGCGAGCATCTCGCCGACACGCTCATGGGGGAGCTTTACAATTCCTATGGCCTCGAGGAGGTTGGCGGCGTCGGCATCGAGTGCCGAATGCATGACGGATTTCACATTCACGAAGAATCCATCCTTGTCGAGATCGTTGATGAGGATGGGCGCGCGCTTCCGCCGGGGACGGCCGGCCGCGTCATTGTTACTTGTTTTAACGAGAACCAGATACTGCCGTTCATCCGTTACGATACGGGTGATCGCGGAATGATCCTTGCCGCGGCCTGTCCCTGCGGACTGAGCGCCCGACGGCTTTCTATTGACGGCAGGAACGGAGGGTTTCTGACTATCGGTTCAAAGCGGTTCCATAATTTCGAGTTCGAATTCGCGATGAATCTTTTTCACGCGCATGTCCTGCGCTATCAACTCGCGAAGCAGGGTCCGGAACGGGTGGAGATCAGAGTCATCCCGACGCGCGGCTTCTCGCCGGTTATCGCGGAGGACATCCGACGGAGCTTCCAAGAAAAGTTTAGCATCGCGCCGCGCATAACGGTCGTTCATTCCCTGCCTGCGACGCCGGCCGGCAAAACCCCGAGCATAATCGATGAAACGGAACAATAAAACAGCCCTTATCACGGGCGCCACGGGCGGCATCGGGCTCTCGATAGCGCGCGAACTTGCCAAGAAGGGGTATCGCCTCGCGCTTGCGTATCGGAGCAACAAACGCGCAGCGGAGCGGCTGGCCGGAGCGTGCGCGCGGCTCGGCGCGCCCAAAGTTTTTATCGTTCATTGCGATATCCGGAACGAGCGGAGCATCCGCAGGGCGGCGCGGAAAACCGTGCGGCATTTCGGAAGGATTTCCGTTTTGATAAACAACGCGGGCGTGAACGTCATGAAGCCCCTGCGCATGCAGTCGTTCCGGGAGATCGACATGCAGCTCGAGACGAACTTAGGCGGTCTCATCAAGTTTACAAAGGTACTCCTGCCTTTCATCGACGGAGCCATCATTAATATAGCGAGCCGGGCCGGGAAGATCGCGAAACCCTCCATGACGGTGTACTGCGCGACGAAATTCGGCGTGCGCGGATTTACGCAGTCCCTCGCGCAGGAGGAGCTCGCGCTTCGCGTGCTCTCCGTCAACCCCGATAGGGTTGCCACGCGCATGGTCGGCTTCCGGGGCCGTCCGCCGCGGGATGTCGCGCGCATCGTTGCCGACGTTCTCGACGGGAAGCGCACAGCGGCTTCCGGAGCCGATATTGACCTGTGGAAAGTTTTACCCGACAAAGCAGGCCGGTAATTCCCAGCTCCTCATTCCGTGCCGTTTTAATGAGCGGTTCCCGCGAGGATCATGCAGGCCTCTACAATGGCGGATTCGTTTGGAAGGGTGGATTTGACATGGGGCGGCTCGTAGTAATGGGGCATATTTTTTGACGCAAGTCGTTTGATGCGGCACTGCGGCAGGGCCTCGTGAATTTGAGCGCTGATCTCTGCGCCAATCCCGCCGCGAAGGAAATCCTCTTCGACGATGAGCACTCTGTTTGTTTTTTTTGCCGAAGCGATGACGGTTTCCCGGTCCCATGGCTGCAGCGTCTGGAGTGAGATCACCTCTGCACCGATGCCAGCTTCATCCAATTTTTCTGCGGCTCTCGTCGCAAGCAGTGTCGAAAATTGCCAAGAAATCACCGTGAGATCTTTGCCGGGTTTGCAGACAACAGCCGAAGGAAACGGCACGGTATATTCGTGATCAGGGATCGCCCCCCCTTGCTCATAGATCCATGGAACCTTGTCCTCGATGAACAGCACCGGACGGTTTGCCCGGATGGCGGATTTTAGCAGTCCTTTTGCGTGGTATGCGAACGTTGGCGCGGCAATCCATATGTTCGGAAGATGGAGGAAGGAAGAAAATAAGGCCGCGTCAAGCTCGGTTCCGGTCTGGGGATAGCCGATGTGGCCAACCCTGACGACAACTCCAGGACCGCTTTTCTCCGCCATGCGGTAGCGCCACGTTGCGAGCTGGTAGAGTTCGGAGAAGGCGAGCGCAAGAAAAGCGGAATGGTTGAACTGCACGACAGGTTTCAGTCCGCCAAGATTCATCCCGAGACCGATTCCGCAGAGCATTTCTTCGACAAGCGGCATGCGGACAATGATTCTGCCTGGAAATTTCTCTGAAAGGTCGGCGAGGCCGGGTCCCGTGCCGCTCGCGATGCGTATATCTTCACCGACAATAACTACGGCAGGATCGCGAGCAAGTTCTTCTTCGAGGGCCTCGGTCACCGCTTCTTGGAAGCTGATGCTCTTCTCATTCATAAAAGATCGATAAAAATTCGTCCGCAGAGATCTGCTCCGCTTGTTCCGCCACGGCCTTTGCGGCCGCTATCGCTCGCTCCGCATCTGTTTTTCTGCCGGCTAACGTCGAACTGTCGATGCCGAGCCGCACCAGTTCTTTTTCAAAGAGCGTGAGCGGATCTTTTTCGCGGGGGATCATCTCTCCCAGAAACGGTTTGTCATCAGAGAAGGTGGACTGCGGCGCGTGACGCTCCTCGAGGATTTCCAGCAGGAAGGGTGTTCGCTGTTCGCGGACGTTCCTGACGACCTCTTTCGCGCGCGCGGCAAACGCCAAGGGGTCGCTCATGGAGAGGGTCGCACACTCTACGCGGAAACCCTTGGCGCGTTCGGCGATCGTTGGCGTGGCCGAGGTTTCGCGGATACTGGCGTCCAATGACACGCCGTCGTTTTCGCAGACCAGGAGCAGCGGCAACTCCCAGAGCGCCGCGAGATTCAGCGCGCCGCAGAACGCGGGGCGCGACGCCTCGCCGTCGCCGAAGAAGAGGACCACGATGCCTGCGGCGTTCTTAATTTTTTTTGCGAGCGCAAGACCGACCGCCGTCGAGAAATTCGATCCCAGGATCAAGCTGGAACCGAAAATGTTGCGTTCCGTATCGTGGAACAAGGAGTTGCCCCCGAGGCCCTTAGTGGGGCCGATCTTTTTCCGAAGAACTTCCGCCACGATGCGTTCGGGGTTCATGCCTTTTCCGAGCAGAGCGGCATACCCGCGGTAGCGCGCGACGAGAAAATCTTCGCTTTGCAGGAAACACGCAACCGCGCTCTCGCCCAGTTCATTGCCGATCGCGGAGTGCAATGAGCGAACAATTCCGCCGGGGCGTTTCCATTCCGGGTCGCTGTAATAGCAGTTTTGAAGTTCTTCGTCGAGACGCCGGCTCCTCAAACAATTCGCGTAGATTTTTAGGAGTTCGCTAACGGACGGATTCATGGAACTGATTGCGTTTTGCAAATTGCGATGGTAAGGTTTTCTTGATTCATATGCATCACGGACGCTTCGCACCAGTTCACTTTTATTGTATTCTCCGGTGATGCCCTGTCAATCATTTCATGCTCGATTTTTATAGAAATAAATCTGCGACGGTCCTCGAGGGAGATGCGATACAGAAGGCAGTAGAGAGAGTAATTGACGAGCGAACGTACTATGGGTCCGCCGGACACCCCAACGTGAAGAAGTTAGAGGAGGCATTGGCGGAACGATCTGACGGCCGACGGGCGCTCTGCGTAAACAGCGGCACCGATGCGCTGATCCTCGCGCTTAAACTCCTGCGCGTCGGGCCGGGAGACGAAGTGATCGTTCCCGCGTTCAGCTACGTTTCAACTGCATCCTGCGTCTCCTGGATTGGCGCCAAGCCGGTATTTGCCGACATCTGCCTTGATGATTATGCCGTTGATCCCGCAACAATCGAGGCGAACATCACGCCGAAAACGAAGGCGATCATCGTTGCCCATCTTTTTGGCCAGCCGGCAAGCGGCATTGAAGAGATTGCCCGGATCGCAAAGCGCAGGTCGCTGTATCTTATCGAGGATGCTGCCCAGTCGTTCGGGGCAAAAATCGAAATAAACGGGGAAGGGAAGCCGGTAGGCGCTATCGGCGATATCGGCTGTTTGAGCTTCTCGTCCACCAAGCCGTTTGCCGCCCCGGGGAATGGCGGCGCCCTCATCCTGAAGGATCCCGCGCTCTGGGAAGAGGGGGACCGTATGCGGTTCTACGGCGCGCGCGTGCACCACTTCGACTATCCTACCGTGGGCGTGAACTGCAAGATGCACGACCTCCAGGCCGCGGCGCTCCTCGCCAAGCTCCCGTTCTTCGACTACTGGCTCGGGCATCGCAGGAGGATCGCCGCCCTCTACACGAAGGAACTTGCGGGCATAGGCGACCTCGTTCTGCCCGCGGACATCCCGGGAACAGAGCGCACCTGGTACCGCTACGTGGTGCGGACCTCAATGTGCCCCGCATTGTTTGAAAAAATAGAGAAGACGGCAATGGGGTCGTCCCGCCTCTTCCAGCTTGCGCGCAATTACCCGGTTCCCTTGCCGTATTTTTCAATATTCCGCAACTCACGGCATATCCCTGGGGATTTTCCCGTTGCCGATCGTGTTTCGCAAGAAGCGGTCCCGTTGCCCGTAACCAATGACGTGACCACGAAGGACGCAGAACGTTTCGCGTGCGCCGTGCAGGAATTTTTTAACACGCGCATATGATATGAACGACTCCGTTTTCGACTACGTACTAAAACACCAGAAAGCCGCCGACGAGCGCCTCTATCTTGTTTCCAGCGAGAACGCCTTGAGCGCCCGGGCGCGTTTTGTTTTTTTGACCGAGGTTCTGAATCGCTACTACTTCCCGCTTGAGACGCACCACCACTGGGCATTCCCGGGAAACGAGTGGCTGGAGGCAGTGTACAAGCGCTGTCACGAGCTTCTCTCCGAAGCAACCGGAGCCCGTTTTGTGAATTTCCGCCCGATCTCCGGCGTAAACGCGATGACCGTTGCTCTTGCGGCGCTCGGCCGGCCCGGAGAAACCATCGCGGTGCTTGCCCCCGAAAACGGCGGTCATCCCATTACCGTCAAGGTTGCCGAGCGGCTGGGTCTCAAGGCGGTGCATCTTCCGTATCGCCAGGAGGAATTTTCCTTAGACACGGCACTGGTGGCGGATTTCGTCGCGCGCGAAGGCGTATCCCTCATTTACCTTGATGCTGCGCAAATATTGTTTCCCCACAAGCTGCGCGAGATGCGGTCGCTGCTCCCGAATTCGGTCAAGATATACTATGACGGTTCGCATGTCATGGGACTTATTTTCGGCAAACAGTTCCAGGACCCGCTTGCGGAGGGGGCGGATTTCTTGGGCGGCAGTACGCACAAAACCATTCCCGGGCCGCATAAGGCGTTTATCGCGACCAACGATGCCGAGGCCAACGAGCGGATCGCTCAGTGGAGCAGAGTGCTCGTTTCTCACGATCACGGCGGCGACGTGGCGGCTCTTGCGATCGTGCTCGAAGAGATGAGGGGACGGTGGCAGGAATACGCGGTGCAGGTGGTCAAAAACGCTCGACGTCTCGCCGAAAAACTTCACGAAAAGGGCCTCCCGGTCATAGCCGAACGCCTGGGATTTACGAGGTCGCATCAGCTGTGGGTCAATATCGCGCCACTCGCCGATCCGTATGAGGCGGTGCTGGCTCTCGCGCGGTGCAACGTCATCTCGAACACTATCCGCGCACCGTCTCTGCACGGCGGCCTGGCGTTGCGATTGGGCGTCCAGGAGATGACGTACTGTGGGGCCAAAGAAGAAGAGATGGATGCGCTCGCCGGCATCTTCGAGGATCTCTTCATCAAGAAATCCTCTGAAACCCTGGCGAAAGCCCGGGTGGTCGAGATAAAGCGCCGACTGAAGACGGCGGTTGATCCGGAGGCGATCAGCAGAATTGCCGACATGCTGTCGAGTCGCAAAGAGTAACGGATTGTCCGCACACGATGTTGAAAGGAGTTCTGCCCCAGTCCCTCATGATAGCGGCGGAGGACTGGATGGTGAAAAAGGCGATAATGCGCGTTCTAGGCGGTCGTACGCATTCTCCCTACGCGGAGCATCCGAACGTGCGAAAGTTCGAGGCTGTGGTGTCGCAAAAAGCAAAGGGCATGCGCGTGCTTGGCACAAATGGCGGCACCGATGCGCTGATCCTCGCGCTCAAACTTTCTGGTATCGGACCCGGAGATGAGGTGATTGTGCCGGCATTTTGTTTCATTCCCCGTATCTCCTGCGTCTCCTGGATTGGAGCAACGCCCGTCTTTGTTGACGTGCGCTCTGATGACTACGCCACGGACCCGGCGAAGATCGAAGAGAAGGTTACCGAAAGGACGAAAGCCATTATCGTCTCTCATCTCTTCGGCCAGCCGGCGGCGGGCATAACGGACGTTCTGTTCCTCGCGAAGCGGAAGGGACTCATCGTCATCGAAGACGCCACCCAGTCGTTCGGGGCAAAAGCAAAGATCGGCGAGGAGTGGAAGATGGTCGGTACGATCGGTGATTTCGGCGCCTTGAGCTTTACGACCCAAAAGTGGTTCGCCGGCCCCGGCAACAGCGGCGCCCTCATCCTGAAGGATCCCGCGCTCTGGGAAGAGGGGGACCGCATGCGGTTCTACGGCGCGCGCGTACACCATTTCGACTATCCTACCGTGGGCGTGAACTGCAAGATGCATGACATCCAGGCCGCGGCGCTCCTCGCCAAGCTCCCGTTCTTCGACTACTGGCTCGAGCACCGCAGAAGGATCGCCGCCCTCTACACGAAGGAACTTGCGGGCATAGGCGACCTCGTTCTGCCCGCGGACATCCCGGGAACAGAGCGCACCTGGTACCGCTACGTGGTGCGGACCTCAATGTGCCCCGCATTGTTTGAAAAAATAGAGAAGACGGCAATGGGGTCGTCCCGCCTCTTCCAGCTTGCGCGCAATTACCCGGTTCCCTTGCCGTATTTTTCAATATTCCGCAACTCACGGCATATCCCTGGGGATTTTCCCGTTGCCGATCGTGTTTCGCAAGAAGCGGTCCCGTTGCCCGTAACCAATGACGTGACCACGAAGGACGCAGAACGTTTCGCGTGCGCCGTGCAGGAATTTTTTAACACGCGCATATGATATGAACGACTCCGTTTTCGACTACGTACTAAAACACCAGAAAGCCGCCGACGAGCGCCTCTATCTTGTTTCCAGCGAGAACGCCTTGAGCGCCCGGGCGCGTTTTGTTTTTTTGACCGAGGTTCTGAATCGCTACTACTTCCCGCTTGAGACGCACCACCACTGGGCATTCCCGGGAAACGAGTGGCTGGAGGCAGTGTACAAGCGCTGTCACGAGCTTCTCTCCGAAGCAACCGGAGCCCGTTTTGTGAATTTCCGCCCGATCTCCGGCGTAAACGCGATGACCGTTGCTCTTGCGGCGCTCGGCCGGCCCGGAGAAACCATCGCGGTGCTTGCCCCCGAAAACGGCGGTCATCCCATTACCGTCAAGGTTGCCGAGCGGCTGGGTCTCAAGGCGGTGCATCTTCCGTATCGCCAGGAGGAATTTTCCTTAGACACGGCACTGGTGGCGGATTTCGTCGCGCGCGAAGGCGTATCCCTCATTTACCTTGATGCTGCGCAAATATTGTTTCCCCACAAGCTGCGCGAGATGCGGTCGCTGCTCCCGAATTCGGTCAAGATATACTATGACGGTTCGCATGTCATGGGACTTATTTTCGGCAAACAGTTCCAGGACCCGCTTGCGGAGGGGGCGGATTTCTTGGGCGGCAGTACGCACAAAACCATTCCCGGGCCGCATAAGGCGTTTATCGCGACCAACGATGCCGAGGCCAACGAGCGGATCGCTCAGTGGAGCAGAGTGCTCGTTTCTCACGATCACGGCGGCGACGTGGCGGCTCTTGCGATCGTGCTCGAAGAGATGAGGGGACGGTGGCAGGAATACGCGGTGCAGGTGGTCAAAAACGCTCGACGTCTCGCCGAAAAACTTCACGAAAAGGGCCTCCCGGTCATAGCCGAACGCCTGGGATTTACGAGGTCGCATCAGCTGTGGGTCAATATCGCGCCACTCGCCGATCCGTATGAGGCGGTGCTGGCTCTCGCGCGGTGCAACGTCATCTCGAACACTATCCGCGCACCGTCTCTGCACGGCGGCCTGGCGTTGCGATTGGGCGTCCAGGAGATGACGTACTGTGGGGCCAAAGAAGAAGAGATGGATGCGCTCGCCGGCATCTTCGAGGATCTCTTCATCAAGAAATCCTCTGAAACCCTGGCGAAAGCCCGGGTGGTCGAGATAAAGCGCCGACTGAAGACGGCGGTTGATCCGGAGGCGATCAGCAGAATTGCCGACATGCTGTCGAGTCGCAAAGAGTAACGGATTGTCCGCACACGATGTTGAAAGGAGTTCTGCCCCAGTCCCTCATGATAGCGGCGGAGGACTGGATGGTGAAAAAGGCGATAATGCGCGTTCTAGGCGGTCGTACGCATTCTCCCTACGCGGAGCATCCGAACGTGCGAAAGTTCGAGGCTGTGGTGTCGCAAAAAGCAAAGGGCATGCGCGTGCTTGGCACAAATGGCGGCACCGATGCGCTGATCCTCGCGCTCAAACTTTCTGGTATCGGACCCGGAGATGAGGTGATTGTGCCGGCATTTTGTTTCATTCCCCGTATCTCCTGCGTCTCCTGGATTGGAGCAACGCCCGTCTTTGTTGACGTGCGCTCTGATGACTACGCCACGGACCCGGCGAAGATCGAAGAGAAGGTTACCGAAAGGACGAAAGCCATTATCGTCTCTCATCTCTTCGGCCAGCCGGCGGCGGGCATAACGGACGTTCTGTTCCTCGCGAAGCGGAAGGGACTCATCGTCATCGAAGACGCCACCCAGTCGTTCGGGGCAAAAGCAAAGATCGGCGAGGAGTGGAAGATGGTCGGTACGATCGGTGATTTCGGCGCCTTGAGCTTTACGACCCAAAAGTGGTTCGCCGGCCCCGGCAACAGCGGCGCCCTCATCCTGAAGGATCCCGCGCTCTGGGAAGAGGGGGACCGCATGCGGTTCTACGGCGCGCGCGTACACCATTTCGACTATCCTACCGTGGGCGTGAACTGCAAGATGCATGACATCCAGGCCGCGGCGCTCCTCGCCAAGCTCCCGTTCTTCGACTACTGGCTCGAGCACCGCAGAAGGATCGCCGCCCTCTACACGAAGGAACTTGCGGGCATAGGCGACCTCGTCCTTCCCGCGGACATCTCCGGAACAGAGCGCACCTGGTACCGCTACGTGGTGCGGACCAAACAGCGCGACGCTCTTTTGAACTACCTGCTTGGCGTAACCGAAAACAACTATTTTCTTCAGCCGTCGCCGGAGTATCCCGTGCCAGTGCCGTACTTCGAGGTTTTTCGAGGGCTGGGATACAACGTCGGGGATTTTCCTTGCGCCGAACGACTCTCGCACGAGGTCATCTCGCTTCCTCTCTCCCAGTACGTCTCGATCGGCTACGCCAGAAAGATCGCAGAGGCGGTTCGGACATTTTACGCGCTCGAACAGCGGTAGATCGCCAGTGTGTAGTTGAAAGGTTCGATGGTTTCGATGTTCCAGCCGGCCGAATGCAGGATTTGTTTCCATCGTTCCGGGGGTTGCGGCAGGCCCTGCCCGGAAAAGCGATGAATAAGCGTCGTCACGAGCGTCGCACACAGTATGTCGTCGTTCACTGTTTTATTCAGAGCTGCCGCTCCTGCCTCGATAAGAATGAGGCGTGACCCCGGGAAAGCGCGCCGCAGGTTTTCTAAAAATCGCATTGCAGCACCCTCTCCGTCCCGCAGGAATTCGTGGATCACGCCACACGAGAGAAACATGAGCCGGTTGCCGGTGACGTGCCCTCTCCATCGTTCTAGTTTTGCGATGTCATCTTCTATGATACGGATTTGATCGTTCAAGTTTGCTTCTTTCACTCGTTGACGGGCGTAGTTCGCGACGTCTCGATCTCTATCAATGCCAACCCCCCGCCTTTTCCCGTCGGAGCCGCAGAACGTAACTAAACTGCGTGCCGAACCGCAGCCGAGATCCACGAGCGTGTCAACGTCGGGAGGCATGTTCCGAAGCGCGTGCTCGATCGCGCCGCCCGCAATCACTTCGGAGTACCGCGCGTAGTAGCTGCTGTCTCTGGTTATGTCCTTTCCGAATGTCGCCGCTCCGCGCAGTAGTTCTGCCATCCGGTCAAGCATCGGTTTGTATATGAGAAGTCTCCAGATCGGCCAATGATAAACGGCGCGCTGCTGTTTTTCTTTGAGGAGAATTATCCCAGCTTTTTTCTCGAATAAGTCAGTGGTGTTGAGCAGGAATTCCACTGCGGCATCAAGCAGATATTCGTCAGCATTTAAGATGCGTGCCAATTCCTGAATGGAGCCGGGCGAGCGCTCCAACTCTCGGAAGAATCCTATTTTTTCGAGAGCGATCGCCGTCTGCATGATAATGCAATGGTTTGCGGCGCGCAGGTAATTGAAATTGTTCCCGCGCCCCGTGCTCCGTTTTAAGATTTGAGCGATGCTGACGCGCATGATAGTTTATAGGGTATCACCAGCTGCACGTGTCTTCAAACTCCATGGGGAAAATAACCATACTGGACAGCACGCTCCGTGACGGAGGATACGAAAACGATTTCTCCTTTACGGCCGAGGATACCTCGTTTCTTTGCAAGAACCTGGAGGAGGCCGGCGTTGAATTTATAGAAGTTGGCCACGGCCAGTCGATGGGTGCCCGCGCGCATCCGCAGTACGCCGGCTCCGGCGTCGTCACCGACGAAGAGTATATGCTGGCCGCAAAACGCTCTTTGAAGAGGGCCAAGTTCGGAATGTTTTTCTGCCCGGGCCTCTCCACAATGGAGCACATCGATCTTGCTGTGCGTCATGGTATGGATTTCATCCGTGTGGGCATCAACGTAACGGATGTGCAACATTCCGAGCCGTACATCAGAAGGGCCAAAGAGGCCGGCCTCTTTGTTTTTACCAACTACATGAAATCGTATGTGCTTGGCCCCGAAGAGTTGGCGTGTCGCGTGCAGTTATCGGAAGAATATGGTGCCGATGTCGTGTATCTTGTTGACTCTGCTGGCTGCATGGTGCCGGATGACATGAGGCGGTATTTCTCCGCGATACGGAAGCTCTCCCCGATCAAACTCGGCTTCCATGGCCATGATAGCTTGGGGCTCGCCGTGGCAAACAGCTTGGCCGCTGCCGAAGAGGGCTTTGAGTTTGTTGACGGGACACTCCAGGGACTAGGCAGAAGCGGGGGCAACGCCCCGACCGAGGTGCTGGCGGCTGTTTTGCGGAAAGCCGGCCGTGACACCGGCGTTGATTTTCTGAAGCTTCTTGCGCTGGCGAGAAAATTCGTTGAGCCGAGATTCGGGGAACGAGGTCGCCGGCCGCTGGATGTCGCGGCCGGATTTGCCGGATTTCATTCCTCGTTTTTGCCGCTTATTATGGAGTGCGCAAAGCAGTACGGCGTTGATCCAGCAGTTCTCATTATCGAAGTATCGAAAAAAGAACGCGTGCGCGTGGACAGGAATCTTGTTGAGCAGGTTGCCAAAAGCATAACAGCATGAAAGCGGTCAGGATATACGAGTACGGCGGTGTCGATGTTATGAGGATGGAGGAGGCGAAGCCGGTTTTGCCTGGAAGAGGCGAGGCGCTGGTGAGAGTGGAGGCCGCCGGTGTAAGTTTTGGGGACATCTATCACCGGAGAGGATTGTACGCGTTCGAGCTTCCTTCGACGCTTGGGCACGAAGGCGCGGGG
>CAZUVI010000012.1:0-663 GCA_964623795.1 uncultured Candidatus Saccharibacteria bacterium
CCACGCGGAAGGTCTTTTTGTGGTCGGGACCGGTTTCGCTCAAGACCTCGTACTGCGGGGTGAGCTTCACCTCTTCCTGCATCGTTTCCTGGAGCGTGCTCTTGGGGTCCCGGTAGAGTCCCTTCTCGAGGACCTCCTCGAGATACGCGAGCACGTGACGTTCCACGAACCGTTTCGCCGTTTCATAGCCGGCATCGAGATACAGAGCCCCCACCAGCGCCTCGCAGGCGTTCGCAAGGATCACCTCGCGGCCGCGGCCCGTGTCTTTCGCCCCTTCGAAAGGTAAATCCCCGCCTCGAGACCGAGATCGCGCGCCACCATCGCCAACCGCTGGTAGTTCACGAGCGCCGCCCGGAGCGTGGTCAGCCGCCCTTCCGCTTCGGACGGGAACTTCGCATACAGGACCTCGGTCACGGCAAGCTCAAGAACCGCGTCGCCCAAAAATTCCAGGCGCTCGTTATGGGGGTAACGCCAGGAAGGATTTTCGTTCAGATATGAGCGGTGCGTGAGCGCCTCCTTGAGAAGGTCCTCGTTCTTGAACGCGTATCCGATTTTTTCTTTAAGCGGCGTCTGGTGCACGATTCTTGTTTTCCTTCGAACTCTTCTGCTCCGGCTCGCCGCGCTGGGCCGCGAGCTCGCGGTAGACCGTGCCTAGGACACCGT
>CAZUVI010000012.1:673-11080 GCA_964623795.1 uncultured Candidatus Saccharibacteria bacterium
GATGAACCGGCCGGAGTTCGGACCGCCGTAGTTCTTGGCGATCTCGATCGCCTCGTTGATGGCGACCTTGGGCGGCACCTCGTTCCGATCTGCATAGAGCAGCTCAAAAAGGCCGATGCGGAGCGCGTTCCGGTCCACCGGCGATATCTGGTTGATGGGCCATTCGGGCGCCGCCTTCTCGATGATCGCATCGAGTTCCGGCATGTGCTCGACGACGCCGTTCGCGATGCGCCACAAGAAATCCGGCTCATCGATGTCGGGTGAAAATTCGTTCATGTTCCGCAGAACGATCTCCTTGAGCTCGTGCGTCTTATGGTAAAACTCCCACTCGTACAGCGATTGGAGGACGATGGAGCGCGCAAGGTGTCGAGTTGCCATAAGGTGCTGAAAGGCCGCCCCTGGACCTACTTCTTCTTTTGCGGGCGGTAACCGCACGCACCGCACGCGCGGTGCGGCAGGAGCGGAGCGCCGCACGAGGGACAGGCCATAAGCGCTGTCCGCTTCAAGGCAAGGTGCGACCGCCTGCGACCCACCTTCGATTTTGAATGATGTTTTACCGGTACGCCGCCCATGGTTTTAGGGTTCGAATGAGATTAATTCCGTGGCTTCAGATTAGTAAAATTCCTGACAAAGGTCAACCGGTGAGCGCCGGACGGGCCGTGCCTCCGAAGCGCCCGGGCGTGCATCGCCGTGCCGTAACCCTTGTGGACGTTGAACGCATACCGAAGGTAGTGGCCGTGGAGACGGTTCATGAGACGGTCCCTCTTGACCTTCGCGACGATAGACGCGGATGCGATGGCTCGGAAGCGTTCATCGCCGCGCACATGCGCCGTATGGCGGATGTGCGGGCCCAAAGAAAGCCCGCCGTCCAGGACAACACGCGCGGATGCCAACTCCGGATACCGGGCCGTGAGCCGGAGGTAGCAACGGCGGGCGGCGCGGTCGGCGGCGCGGCGGATGTTCATGCGGTCGATGATCTCTGGCCCGGATGTCGCGCTGGCCCACACGATGCGGGGATCTCTTCGAAACCTGCCGAACCATTCCTCCCGCGCCCGCGGCGTAAGTTTTTTCGAGTCGCGGATCCCGCGAAATGGATGCATGCGGGGAAACGCGAGCGCGACCAAAAGAACCGGGCCGGCCAGCGCCCCCCGCCCCACTTCGTCGATACCGATGAGGTACTTGCCTTTTTTCCTCTTATGTTGCAATTCCCGGGGCACGAAACTATAGTAGAACAAGCAGAATGTATTGAAAATCGGCTGAAAGGATCGGAGGATGACATGACGCGGAAACGCCTCCTTCTGGTTTTTGCGGGCGGGCTCGCGCTTGCGACAGTGGGCGTAGCGCTCACGCCCGCGGCGAAACTCGTCGGCAACGAGCAGCCGCCGAAGACGCTGGTCCAGGTGCAGAAAGAGACCGAGCGCTCGGTGGTCTTCATCCAGGCGTACGCGAAAGACCCCAAGGGCGAGCTTTCCCCGCGCTCCTTGGGCAGCGGGTTCGTGGTTCCCGTGGACGGCAAGCTCATGGTCGTCTCGAACTATCATGTGGTCGTCGGCGCGAACGAGCTCTGGGCGAGGACGGCGGAGAAGACCGTTCCCCCGCTTGAGTTGAGTGTCGTAGGGTACTCCCCCTTCCTCGACCTCGCGCTCTTGGAGATTAAGAACGCGAACCCGGCACTTGCGCCCATCCGCCTCGGCAACTCGGACACCTTAAAGGCGGACGATCCCGTGATCGCGATCGGCTCTCCGCTCGGCATTCCTTTTCTCGCCTTCAAGGGCGTGGTCACGAAGCCGGACGAGATGCTGTCTGCCACGACGAATCCTTCGGTTATCATCTCCGACGTGAAGGTGAACCCCGGAAACTCCGGCGGTCCCCTTCTCACGACACAGAGCGA
This sequence comes from uncultured Candidatus Saccharibacteria bacterium, assembly GCA_964623795.1. Lineage (GTDB taxonomy): Bacteria > Patescibacteriota > Minisyncoccia > UBA6257 > CAYSDW01 > CAYSDW01. The sequence continues at coordinate 2,565 of CAZUVI010000012.1, forward strand.
AGCGGTGGGCATCAATACCTCAATCGCGGGTCCGAACCCCATCTCATTCTCGATCCCGTTCAACCACCTCAAGGCCGTTCTTCCGCGCCTCAAGCTCGGCGGCGAGCTCAAGCACGCTTTGGCGGGAGCGGCGATCAAGAACAGTTGGGAGCTCTACCCGCCGGATTACAAGGCCATGAAGATCGAACCGCCCAAACAGCTTGGCGTGCTGGTGGTGCAGGTGATACCCGGCTCCCCCGCCGCAAAAGCTGATCTGAAACCGGGCGACATGATCCTCGAGGCGACGCTCAAAGGCGCGAAGACGCCCATCGCGGACGTCAAGGCGTTCATGAAGCTCGTGCTCCGCGGCGCAAGCCAGTACCACACCATGCGCCTCCGGCTCGCCGAGCGGCCTGGGCCCAGTCCCGGCGAAGACGAAAACGACGATTAAGCCTGCCGAGCGGCAGGCAGGCACCTCATTCCGTGCCCCTCATCCGAGGGGCACGTCCATTTTCAAAAATGTCGTTGCGTTGGGATAATTTTTTCTTTACGATGAGGACACCATATGCGCTTCGTCCACCTCCACACCCATTCGCACTACTCGCTGCTCGACGGGCTCGCCAAGATCGATGAGCTCGTAGCGCGCACGAAAGAATTGGGAATGGACGCCCTGGCGCTCACCGACCACGGCAATCTCTACGGCGCGATCGAGTTCTATAAAAAAGCGAAGAAGGCGGGCATAAAGCCGATCTTGGGCGTCGAGGCATATCTTGCCCCGGGCGCGCGGGGGGACCGAGGAGAGGCAGGCGCCAAAACGGGCCTGCCTACCGGCAAGGCAGGCCGTCTCCCCTACTATCACCTCGTGTTGCTCGCCAAAGACAATACGGGCTGGAAAAACCTTCTCCGGCTCGTCACGCGCGCGAACCTGGAAGGGTTCTACTATAAGCCGCGCATGGACAAGGAGATCCTCCGCGAGCATCACGAGGGATTGATCGCGCTCTCGGCCTGCCTGACCGGCGAGATCCCCCGCCTCCTTGCCCAGCACAAAATGGAAGAGGCCGAAACGGCGCTCCGCGAATACCAGGACATCTTCGGCACAGAAAACTTTTTTCTTGAGATCGGCACGCACCCGAATATTCCGGATACCGTGCCCGTGCGCGAAGCGCTCATCCGGCTTGCGCAGAAGACCGGCGCGCCACTCGTCGCCACGCAGGACATTCATTATGCGAAACACGAGGACGCGGAGTATCACGACATCCTGCTCGCGGTGCAGACCGGCACTCAGCTTTCGGACGGAGACCGCCTCACGCTCAAGGACGACGACTTCTCGCTCCAGGGGCCGGAGCACATGGCGAAGCTCTTCGCCGACGTCCCGGAGGCGATCGAGCATACGGCAAAGATCGCGGAGCGGTGCAACGTAGAACTTCCGCTGGGGCAGATCCACCTCCCCTCGTTCCCGCTTCCCGCAGACCGAACTCCTATGCAGCACCTCCGCGCGTTGGCCGAAGACCGCCTGCCCTCCCGCTACCCGGAACGCGGAAACGAGGTCCTCGACCGCATCGAGTACGAACTTGGCGTTATCGAGAAGACCGGCTTCGCCGACTACTTCCTTATCGTCCAGGACTTCATCCAGTGGGCGAAGTCGCATGGCATTATCGTGGGTCCGGGCCGCGGTTCTGCGGCGGGAAGCATCATATCCTACATTCTCGGCATCACCGACATCGACCCCCTGAAATACGACCTCCTCTTCGAGCGTTTCCTGAACCCCGACCGCGTCCAGATGCCGGACATCGACGTCGACTTCGCGGATACGCGCCGCGACGAGGTCTTGGCGTACGTGAAAGAAAAGTACGGCGAGGACCGCGTGGCCCAGATCATCACCTTCGGAACGATGGCTGCCCGGGCCGCCATTAGGGATGCGGGCCGCGCCCTTGGGATCCCGCTTGCGCTCTGCGACCGCCTGGCGAAGCTTGTGCCCGTGACCGTGAACGCCAAGCTCGAGGATGCCATGAGGATCATTCCCGAACTTGCGGGGCAGTACCAAGCAGACCCGGATGCGAGACGCGTCCTTGATGCCGCCCGCCACCTCGAGGGCGTGGCACGGCACGCATCGGTCCATGCGTGCGGCGTAGTGATCTCCAAAGAGCCGCTTATAGAGCATGTAGCTCTGCAGAAGTCCCCGCAGGACGAGCACGCCATCATCACCCAGTTCGAGATGCACGCGATCGAGGACCTCGGACTCCTGAAGATGGACTTCCTGGGTCTCAAGAACTTAAGCATCATCGAGCACGCCGTCTCCCTTATCCGCGATACGCGCGGCGAAGAGATCGACGTGTCACGGCTGCCGCTCGACGATAAAAAAACCTACGCGCTCCTCGAGGCCGGCGAGACGACCGGCGTCTTCCAATTCGAGTCGAGCGGCATGCGCCGTTACCTCAAAGAGCTCCGCCCGAGCGAACTCGAGGACCTCATCGCCATGGTCGCGCTGTACCGTCCCGGGCCGATGGAACTTATTCCTTCCTATATCCTCCGAAAGCACGGCCAGGAGCGGGTCTCGTATCTCCACCCCAAGCTGGAGCCGATCCTCAAGAACACGTACGGCGTGGGCGTCTACCAGGAGCAGATGATGCGCATCGCGCGCGACCTTGCCGGCTTCACGCTTGCCGAAGCGGACACGCTCCGGAAAGCCATTGGCAAAAAGATCAAATCCCTGCTCGATGAACAGCAGGGGAAACTCATCCAGGGCATGGTCAAAAACGGCATTGACCAGCGGACGGCCGAGGCGATCTGGGAGCTTTTTCCGCCGTTCGCGCGCTACGGCTTCAACAGATCGCACGCCGCCTGTTACGCCATGGTCGGCTATCAGACCGCCTATCTCCGCGTCCACTACCCGGTGGAGTTCATGGCGGCGCTCTTGAACGCCGACACCGACGACATCGACCGCATCTCGTTCCTGATGGGCGAGGCGCGCCGGTTCGGCATCGAGATCCTGCCGCCCGACATCAACCGCAGCGCAACATATTTTGCGCCGGACGGGAACGCCATCCGCTTCGGGCTTTTAGCGGTGAAGAACGTGGGCATCCACGTCGTCGAGGCCGTGAGCATGGATCGCGCGCGCTCCGGCCCGTTCCGCGATCTGGCCGACCTTCTCCACCGCATTCAGCATAAGGACATGAACAAGCGCTCGCTGGAGTGTCTCATCAAATGCGGCGCGCTTGATTCCCTTGGCGTCGAACGGGCAACCGCGCTTGCGAACATCGACGAGCTGCTTGCCTTCGCCAACCGCGCCAAGCGCGCCAGGAACGAGACGCAGAACTCGCTTTTCGGCGCGCCCCAACCGCGCCTTTCCGCTCTCGCGCTCGCGCCGGCCTCCGAAGCAACGTCAAAGGAAAAACTGCAGTGGGAAAAGGAACTCCTCGGCCTCTACGTGTCGGACCATCCCCTAAACCAGCATGCGGCGCGGATCCAAAGCGTACGAGCGAGACCCATCAAAGAGGCGCTCACCGAAAAGAGCGAGCGGACGCGGTTCGCGGTCGCCGGCATCATTTCCGCAGTGAAAAAAATAACCACCAAGACCGGCCAGCCTATGCTCTTTGCGAAGATCGAGGACGCGTCGGGCACCACCGAAGTGATCGCGTTCTCGGACATCCTCGCCAGAGTCCCCGACGTCTGGAAAGAGAATAACGCGATCATCATGGGCTGCCGGATGTCCCTGCGGAACGGAGAACCGAAGCTTATCTGCGAAAACGCGCAGGAGCTGTAGTATAGTTAAACGTATGAACGACGAGAGCGAAAAGCGCGAGCGCCAGCACGAGAGCGGGGATCATCGCGACATCGGCCAAAAGCTCGATCTGTTCTCCTTCCACGAGATCGCCCCCGGCGCGCCGTTTTGGCACAGGAACGGCATGATCATTTTTAAGGAACTGGAGAGCTACCTGCGCGCCGAGTTGGATAAAACGGGCTACGAAGAGATCTCGACGCCGATCATGGTCAAAAAAGAGGTCTTCGAGAGATCCGGCCACTGGGAGCACTACCGCGAGAACATGTTTTATTTCGAAAACCCGCGCGATGCCGACGAGCATCTGGTGATAAAGCCGATGAACTGCCCGGAATCAACGTACGTCTACAATGCCAAAACCCGAAGCTACAAAGACCTGCCGGTGCGGCTCGCGGAGATCGGCCGTCTGCACCGCAACGAACTCTCGGGCACCTTGGGCGGATTGTTCCGGGTCCGCCAGCTTACAATGGATGATGCCCATATCTACGCCGCGCCCGCGCAAGTGAAAAAAGAAGTAGTCTCGATCATCGAGATGATCGAGAAGTTCTATGCGCTCTTTGGCTTACAGCCGTCGTATGTCCTCGCAACGCGCCCGGAGAAGGCGCTCGGCTCCCAAAAGGACTGGGATATGGCCGAAAAGGCCCTGCGGTCGGCCCTCGAGAAGAGCGGCAAAAGTTTTGCCGTCGCCGAAGGCGAAGGAGCGTTTTACGGTCCCAAGATCGAAGTCCATCTAAAAGATTCCCAGAACCGCGACTGGCAAATGGGCACGGCCCAGCTGGACCTCGTCATGCTGCCTAAGCAGTTTGAAACGTACTATATCGCCGAGGACGGCTCGAAAAAACTGCCGTGGGTCATTCATCGGGCCATCTTCGGCTCGTTCGAACGGTTTATCGGCATGCTCTTGGAGCATTGCGGCGGGGAGCTGCCGCTCTGGCTCTCGCCCGTCCAAGTGGCGGTTTTAGGCATAAGCGAGGGACAAGCGGGATACGCAAAAAGGGTGATCAAAACGCTGGAGAAAAAAGGCATTCGGGTCCGCCTTTTTGGCGCCAGCGAAACGCTGGGCAAAAGGATACGCGAAGCTGAAATGCAAAAAATTCCCTACGTAGTGGTGGTGGGCGAAAAGGAGGTTGCGGGCAAAACCGTCTCGGTCCGGGAACGCGGCGGTGAAAAGGACCGGGCGCTCGGGCTCCGCGAATTCGCCCGCGAAATTTCGAAGCGCATCCGTGCAAAGCAGTAAGCGCCTCCCTCGGCTTATCGTAGTTTTGGGTCCCACTGCGAGCGGCAAGTCCGCTCTCGCGGTCGAGCTTGCGCGCCGGCTAAGCGGCGCAGTCATCTCCGCCGACTCGCGGCAGGTCTACCGCGGCCTTGATGTCGGCACCGGCAAGATCACAAAACGGGAGATGCGCGGCGTGCCGCATTATCTTCTCGACGTCGCCGATCCCCGCCGCCAATACACCGCCGCCCGGTACGCAAAGGATGCTGGGCGGGCCACTCAGAAGGTCCTTGCCCGGGGCAAGGTGCCTATCCTCTGCGGGGGCACCGGCCTGTACATCGACGCGGCGCTCTACGGCGGCACCTTTGCCAAAGGAGCGCCCGATCCCTTGTTTCGCAAGCGGATGGAGCGGCTCTCGACCGAGGCGCTCTTCGTTCTCCTCGAACAACGCGACCCGGCCCGCGCCCGAACGATCGACCGGCACAATCGCAGGCGCCTCATCCGCGCGCTTGAGATCATCGCCGCGACGGGCACCTCTGCGCGGCCGCTCTCGCGGACCCCTCGCTTCGAGACGCTGAAGATCGGCGTTGCGCGCTCCAAGACGGAGCTGGCGCGAAGGATCCGCGTGCGTCTGGCACGGGACCTGAAACGCGGCCTCGTTCAAGAAGTGCAGCGGCTGCACCGCGACGGGCTCTCCTTCCGCCGCCTTAACGAGCTCGGCCTCGAATACGCTCTCATCGCCCGTTACCTCAAAGGCGAGATCAAAACAAGACAGGAACTTGAAGAGGCACTCGGGCGCGCCATTATCAAATACGCCAAGCGCCAAATGACCTGGTTCAAGCGGGACCCCGAGATCTCTTGGGTCAGTTCGTCCCGCAAAGCGCTTGCTCTTGCTCGCTCCTTTCTCAAGGGGGTACACTAGGAGAAGCACGCCAAAAAATTACATACGTTGTAAGAAAGGCACGTCCATGCCTGGTTCGATGCAGCCCTGGTCCAAGGAACCAACCGGGCCCATCGTGGGTCCCTTCGTGCTTCTGAACCGCGACAAGCGGACGCTGACGCTCTTCGGCTCCATTCATGCCTCGACCGACATTGGCATGATCACGTCGGAGAGCATCCCCTTCCTCGCGGAGAACGTGACCGCCTCGCTCCTCATCTTGGGGAGCGAGAGCAAGGAGCCCATCACGCTCCTCATCAACAACGCTGGCGGCTCCGTCCAGGCCGGCATCACCATCATCCAGGCCATCGAGCACCTCAAGGCGAACGGCGTCCCGGTACGGATGGTCGTGATGGGCACCGCGGCGAGCATGGCTTCGGTCATCCTCGCAACGGGCTCCATCGGCCACCGCTACTCTTTTCCGCGCGCCCTCGTCCACTTCCACTCCGGCCATCAGCAGATCGCCGGCACGCCGGAAGAGGTCGAGCGCGCCGAGAAGTTCGCGAAACGGCTCCATGGCCAGATGCACGAGATCCTCGCCTTCGAGACCAAACTCCCCGAGTACTTCCTGAAGAGGGTGCGCGACGAGTGGGAGGAGAACTCGGCGGCCGCGCTCGACCCTTCGACCGAGAAGGGACGGGAGAAGCGGCTCAAGTTCGTGAAGGAGTTCCTCGGCGCCGAGACCTATCTCTCGGCGGAGCAGGCCCTTGAAGCAGGCGTCATCGACAAAATTCTCGTCCCCGGCGACCCGCTGGTCGATGAGATCTTCCGGCTCAAATCCGGGAAGGAGGGAGGGCTATGAACTGGCTTCCTGACCTGCAGAACAAGCGCGCCTCAAAGGCGGCACACGCCTTCCTGCTCCACCTGAACGTGGCGGACGCGGTGCTCCGGAACGAGCGGCTCGAAAGCCTCGCGGAGCACCTCGTCGCCCAGGAGCCGGTCCGGGACGCGACCTTCATCGGGTTCTTCAACCGCGGCACGGGCATCCAGTTCGCGACGCCGGAGATGGAGAAGCTGTTCCTCAAGTTCCTTGAGCTGCAGTTCCCCGTCCTCGAGCCGGGAACGAACAAGAACATCGCCATCCAGGTCTTCCAGCGGCATCGGACCGACGTTGCCTACATGCTCTCGCTCTTCTCGAAGCTCCTCGAACTCTCCCACTCGGGCGAGGACAAGGAGTTCGTGAAGAACCTGGCCGAGGCCTTCCCCGGCATGGAATTCCCGAAGGACAAGACGTTCTTCGCGGCCGTCATCGAATACGCCGAAACGCTCGCGCCGCCGAACTCGGCGGAAGGCGAGCCGCCGGACCGGAACGCCCTTGTGACGTTCCTGGTCTGGGCGCGCAACAAGCGCATCGAGCGCGCCGGGAACTTCGTGATCTTCATTGCCGACAGCGTCGTTTCGGTCGCTCCGGCCATGCGCTCGCGGACGAACGGCATCGTGCCGATCGAGCTCCCCTTCCCCGACGTCAAAGAACGGGAGCGTGTGTTCACATCGCTCCTTGCGGAGCACGGGAACCGCGTGAAGATCGAAGTGCCGCCCAAGACCCTCTCCAGGATCTCTGCCGGCATGACGCGGCGCGGCATCGCGCAGCTCATATGCGAATCCGCACACCTCGGGCTTCCCATCACGGAGAAGCGCGTCTTCGAAGAGAAAAAGCGCATCATCGAAGTACTCTCGGGCGGCCTTCTCGAGGTCAAGCGGCCGCTCTGGGGCCGCGAGGTCATCGGCGGACTCGACATCCACAAGCTCTACATCGGCCAGATCATCGAGGCCATGCGCCGCGGCGACATCCTGGCGGTGCCGATGGGCGTTCTGCTCTGCGGCCCTCCCGGAACCGGCAAGACGGTCTTCGCGGAGGCGCTCGCCTACGAGGCGGGCATCCAGATGCTCGTCCTGAAGAACACGCGCCAGATGTGGGTGGGAAGCTCCGAGCGGAATCTCGACTTCTCGCTCAAACTCATCATCGCCCACGAGCCGGCGCTCGTCTTCGTCGACGAGATCGACCAACAGTTCCAGGCCCGGGGCGGCATGGGCGACACCCCGGGCGTGAACCAGCGCATGTAGGGCACGCTCTTCGAGTTCATGTCGAACACCGCGTACCGCGGCAAGGTCCTCTGGATCGCTGCCTCGAACCGGCCCGACCTCCTCGATCCCGCGATGAAGCGGGAAGGCCGCTTCGACGAGAAGATCCCCTTCTTTCCGCCGAACGCGGAAGAGCGCGGGGCCATCGTGCCGGCACTGCTTCGGAAGCTCGCCATCCAGGCCAAGGAGGTCGAGCTGCCCTTCGAGTACCGCGTCGGCGAAAGTTTCCTCGCCGAGTTCGGCTGGTCGCTGCACCGACATCTGAAGCCGGGCTCCGGCCTCGTGCCGTGCGATCCGGACCTTCACAGCCGGAAGCAAGGCGAGGCCGACGACGAGATCGGCTTCACCGGCGCCGAGATCGAGGCCATCATCCAGAAGGCGTACAAGCTCGCCTCGGCAGAAGGCATCCCCGTGACGGAGGAGCATCTGCGGCGCGCGGAGCAGGGATACATCCCCACCCGCGACGTGGCGGCGTACAACTGGATGACGGACCTTGCGCTCCTCGAGTGCAACTCCGAGCATTTCAT
>CAZUVI010000012.1:11090-15087 GCA_964623795.1 uncultured Candidatus Saccharibacteria bacterium
CCGGGGCCAGCGCAGTCAGCCGCCTTCAAGCGGTCTCTCGGTCTCCAACCTGTGATTACAGCCCCGTACCCGCGTCGCCTCTGGCGACTCCGGTGCGGGGCTTCTCTTTTATGAAATTCGGGGGTATCTTTTGAAAAGATCGAATTGAAAATTGCATACAGAAGGAGAACGAGATGCGGGTTGAGATCGACATCGAAAATTCAACCAATTCCGCCCTGCTCTCCGCACTCGAGCGGCACAAGCCGCTCATGGCGCGCTGGGCCCGCCGCTGGAGGACGAACCTCCGGGCGGTGGCGGGGCAGCAGCAAAGCGTCTACCTGGAGCCCCCGCAGGGCATTGTGGTCTTCCGGCCGTTCTCCTCGACGCCCATCACGACGGGCGCGCAGAAAGAACTCAAGACCGTCTTCGGTTGCGCCCTCCCCGAGGTTGCGGATGCGCGTACGCGTCTTGCCCCCTCCGGGAACGCCAAGCATTTCTTCTCGCCGGAATCGAACCGCATCGCCCAGGCCCAGCCGGGAGCATTCTCGTTCCTGTTTAATGCCTTGGGCTATGACTGGGAAAACGCGGAAGAGATGGCGAACATGATGTTCGCCTGCACGCTCCCCAAAGCGCTCCCCGATGGGCACGCGCGCAAACGCGCCAAGGCGCTCCGCGCGGTCCTGAAGCGCAAACTGCGCCGCGACAAGAAGCGGATCGAGGCGGCCTACGTTCCCCTCGTCCGCCAAGGACTTCAGGAGTTCATCGAACGCCACGAGCGCGAGATCCGCGAGATCACCGAGCGGATGGCGGCGAAGGAACGCGAACGGCTCGCCACTCTGGGCGAGATCAGCGAGATCGAGGAGTATCTGGCCCACACCGAGGCCCACATCAAGAGCAGGGAGGACATCGGACGCGAGTTCGAGCAGATCCTCCGGATGGAAGGCGTCGGCATCCTCCGCATTGAGGCGGAGTATTCGGAAGACGGCAAAGTTCCGGCCATCACCGTCTATACCGAGTCCATCCTCCAGGAGTTCGAGGGAGTAAAGTATGATATCGGCTCCTTCCGCATCAAGATCGACACCTCGAGGACGGGACGCGAGGCGGTCCGGTTCATCCAGGATTCGCAAGGAAGCCACACGCACCTCCACGCGCTGACAGCGGCGCAAGGAGGACCGGCAGCGGTGCAGGTGTGCTTCGGCAGCGACCTGAACGAGCCGATTAATAAGCTCGTAGCGGACTTCGAGATCGTGCCGCTTGTGCATCTTCTGCTCACCTTCCTGCGGCTCAACAGTGCTCATCCGCGAAAGAACGAACACGGACGGAGCCGCGCGGCCGAGGAGGAGTCCCGCCTTGCCTATACCTCCGCGGATGACCGCGCCAAGGAGCGCGATGCTTTCATCGCGGTGGTCAGCGAGATCCTGATGCGGGTCCATACCAACAAGAGCCGTAAGCGGCTCAAGGAACTTCTGGAAAAGGAAACGGCAGTGACAAAGGATTACTACACCGCGCGGCGGGAACGGAACGAGCTCAAGGAGCGCGTGAAGCTCCTTCGGCAGCGGCTCGTGACCCTGCCGGATTCTGCGCGGAACGCCCTCCTGCGGCTCCTCGCGAACCCCAACGTGCTCTACGCCCGGGTGTTCGAGAAGTCGCTCCAGGTGTGGTTCTGGAGCCAGAAGACCGGTTCGATCCACATGATCTGGCTCGACCCCAAACGGTCGCCCTGGATCATCGGCTACGAAAAGCTTGATTGCGTCTCGAACTACCATTCGTTTGAGACGAGCGACGAGAAGTTCAAGCGGCGCGTCCTGAAGTGCCTTGCCTCCGGCAAGTTCACGCAGGCCGCCGAGCTCCTCATTGGACGCATTCTGAGCTCGGTTCGCTGACAAAGGAGGATAGCGATGCGCATCATGTTCGCTCCCGAAGCGCTCGCGGACGTCATGACCGCCATCCTCCTCTGCCCCGTGGAGATATCGGGGCTGGGCAGGATCGAGCGGATGGGCGAACGCGAGTTTCTCGTGAAAGAGGTGGTTATCTTCGAACAGAGCTGCTCGTCCGCATCCACCGAGTTCGACCCCGAGGCCAAAGGCCGCTGGGAGAACGCCATGGTCCGGAGAGGGCTGGCTCGCGAGATCAACGAGCACCATTTCTGGTGGCATAGCCACGTCTGCGGTTCCGCGTACTTCTCGGACATCGACGAAGGGAACATCCAGAACTTCGACATCGGTAACTGGCAGTCGTTCGACCCCGCGGTTTCCCCACCCAAGTGGTGGGTGAGCGTGGTCGGGAACAAGTTTGGCGAGCTTGCCGCACGGGCCGATTTCTACGACCCGCGGGAGACCGTCGAGCGGTGCGATATCGTGACCATTCCCCAGCTTGGACGCAACGAGCTTCGCGCGCTCATCAAGGACCGCGTTCCGTACGTCCGGGCCGAGATCGCAGAGAAGGTAAAGATGGACCTCCGCATCCTCTCCTCGAGAGAGATGAGGGACTGGCGATGGCGCTAAGGGACCTGAACATCATCGGGAACGGAAGCTTGGGCAGCTTCACGGCGCTCGCCCTCGTCAAGATGGCGCGCGCCTTCGGCTGGCGGCTCAAGCTCTTCGACTTCGACACGGTCGAGCCGAAGAACGCCAGAAACCAGCTCTATCGCGAGGAGGACGCCGGCGCCCCGAAAACCGAGGCGCTCGCGGCGCTCCTCCGGCACCTCGGCGCCGCCGATGCCGCCGTCATGCCCGTTCCGGGCCGCGTCAACCGCGCAACCCCGCTCCATGGCATCGTCGTCGTCACGGTCGACAACATGAAAGCGCGGCGCGAAGCGTTCGAAGCCGCAAAATATCGGGCCGACGTATCGCTCTTCGTTGACGCCCGTTCGGGCGGCGACGGCGCTATGGTCTACGCCCTGGATCCCAGGGACCCCGACCAGGTGCGCCGCTACGAAGAGACGCTCTACGAGGATGAGGAGGCGATCCCCGCCCCCTGCGCCGACGAGCGCACCATTCCGACCATCTTCGCTATCGCGGCCGCGATAGCCAGGATTCTCGCGCTCTACGCGAACGGGGGGCTTCACAGCTTCATCGAGATCCTGCTAAACTTTGAGAAGCTCCCCATCATTTCCGGCAAGGAATACAAGGAGGACTAGCATGGAACGCGAGCGGGAACGCCACGGCGGCCCTTCGAGCGACTCGGTGAACGTCGACGTCACCATCCACGGGAACTACCTCGGCAAGGTCGAAGTGACCCGCGGCGCCACCCTCGGCGAGCTCGTCGAGGCGATCCGCGCCAAGGGCCACGCCGTGAACCTCAAGGAGTTCACCGTGATGCTGAACGACCGCAAGATCGAGGTGGAAACCGACGGCAACCTCAAGGAGAACCCCGTTCTCGACGAGGACGCCGCCCTCTCCCTGGTCAAGAAGTTCGTGGGCGGCTAGCCCACACGTACCTTTCGTTAGAGAAGGCCCCGGCGCTCATGCGCACGGGGCCTCACTCATTTCGGCTTCGCCGTGTCTTTGGGGCTCAAAAAACGCACGCCCTACTGCACCTGCGTTTCATTCTCGCCCCTCGCCATTAGGGACTCCTCGAAAAGCTGCTTCAGTACTTCCGTATTGCCCCGACGGTTGAGTTTTGCCATCGCCCTGCCGATCAGGAACTGAAGGGCTCCACTCTTGCCTTTTTTATAATCCGCGACAGCGCCGGTTTCCGCTTCTAAGACCTCTCGCACGATAACTGCAAGCTCGCCGCTGTCCGAGACCTGAAGGAGCTTCTCGCTGGCCAAAAGCTGCTCCGGATCAACATCAGTTTCAAGCATCTGCCTAAGAAAGACCTTGGCGGTTCCTGAAGATGCTTTCCCTTGAGCTACAAGACCGATGAGGTCCGCGAAGTTCTCCGCGCTCAAGCGCAGCTCTCCGAAGCTTGTGCCCGTTTCGTTCATAAGCCCCTTGAGATCGCTCACGAGATAGTTAAAAAGCAACTGAACGGGCGCATTGGGGTAGTCCGCCTTAAGTTCAGATACCGCCCCCTC
>CAZUVI010000013.1:0-8120 GCA_964623795.1 uncultured Candidatus Saccharibacteria bacterium
TACGATAGAGAATAACGAGAGTAAGAAGCGGCCCCAGAAACACCATCTGCCGGGCTAACTTGTCCTGCGCCGAAACTTCCTGACCCTCTTTATGCTTGAAAAGCGCGAGCCGCCCTTGGAGAAACTGCGCAAGCGCCGCCAGTCCGACCATCAGCGTACTCCGCTCGTTCAGGTTTAGCAAGCCGAAAAAATCGTAGTTGATCTCCATAGGACGCTCTACGAACGAATACAGGTACGAAAGCGTCTCGCCGGAAAATCCGTAGTAGAACACCTGGTAGAGCGCGATCAAGATCGGCAGCTGCAGGAAAAGGAGAAAAAATCCCGAGAACGGGTTTACGTTCCGTTCCTTGTAAAACGTCATAAGAGCGCGTGCCTGTTCTTGCTTGTCGAGTTTTTTGTTTTTTTGGATCGCTTCGATCTCCGGACGAAGCGCTTGCATGACAAGCTGGCTTTTGGTGCTCAAATGAAAAAGCGGGAAGAGCACGACCCGAATAAGGACCGTGAGTATGACGATCGCCACGCCGAGATCGTTCGCCGCGATGGTGTCGTAGAGAAACACCAACGCGTTGAAGAGCGGGCGGTAGAGCAGTTCGTTGAAGAAAGTGGAAAGCATACGGGATAACTACTTCCTGCCTGCGAGCCGCAGAAGTTCTTCTTTAAGTTCTGCCGCGGACGCGGACGCAGCGGGGGGTTTGAGAATCACAATAACATCCTCTGCCGCTTTTTCGGAAATCCTCCCGAGAACCCGGTACGCAAGCCGCTTCAGGCGATTCCTCCGCACGGCGCTTTTCGCGACCGTCTTGGATACGATAACCCCGAAACGGCGGAATCCTTTGGCGTTCTGGGCTACTTTGACCGTAAGGAACCTTCCTCGCAGGACCTTCGATGGATGGGAAGGAAAAAGTCCGACGGGGACGCGGCGGACCTTGGACAGCATAGAGGATCAAACCGCGAGGCGCGCCCTGCCTTTTCGGCGCCTCCGGAGAAGGACATTGCGCCCCCCGGGGCCTCGCATCCGGCGTAAAAAGCCATGCGTGCGGGCCCTCTTCTTCTTTTTGGGCTTATACGTCTGCGACATCACCGAAAATCCTACCAGGAAAAAAAGCTTTCCACAAGTCGTCCCCACGTTATACAGTTTCACGGACGTTGACGAACTCCCCCTGGTCCCTACAATTAAGCGTGAACAGAAGGGGTGGCAAGGGACCGCATACGTTCTCCGAAAGAAAAAATGAGAAGATCATCCGCCGCGAACCGCAAATAAAAAAAAGAACTCTTTTCCTCCTCATGGACCACGACCAGCTCTGGCAATCCGCCCTCGCGGAAGTGGAACTTCAGATCTCCCGGCCGAACTTTGCCACCTGGCTTAAAAGCAGCCAGCTCCTGAGCACCGAGGAGGGGGTAGCGCTCGTCGCTTTACCGAACGTATTCGCCAAAGAGTGGGTAGAAAAAAAATACTGCAAGATCATCCTGGGCGCCATCCGAGCGATCGACGTCTCGACGAAAAAAGTGGAGTTCGTGGTGCGCAACGCCTCCGCCCCCGTCTCCGCGCCGCGGTCGAGATCTTCCTTGCCTTCGGCGATCGGCGCGGAAAAAACGGAGAAACAACTCATCTTCTCCGAATTCAAAGTAGATCCGGCCACCAATCTTAATCCGCGCTATACCTTTGCGACGTTCGTTGTCGGTTCCTCGAACGAACTTGCGCATGCCGCTGCGATGGCAGTGGTGAAGGAAGTGGGGACGAAATATAATCCTCTTTTTATCTACGGCGGCACCGGACTCGGGAAGACGCACCTCATACAGGCGATCGGGAACGAGATCAAACAACTCTACCGAGACAACGTAAGAGTGAAGTACGTCCCCTCGGAACGGTTTGCAAGCGAGGTCGTTGCCGCGCTCCAAACCCGGCGCTGGAACGAACTGAAAGACAAGTACCGGAACGTGGACGTGCTGATCATCGACGACATTCAGTTCATCGGCGGCAAAGAGAAGACCGAGGAAGAGTTTTTTCACACGTTCAACGCACTGTATGAGAACTCAAAACAGATCATCATCTCCTCCGACCGGCCGCCGACAGCGATCCCGACGCTCCAGGAGCGGCTCCGTTCGCGCTTTCAGGGCGGCATGATCGTGGACGTGAACTACCCCGACTACGAGATGCGCATGGCGATCATCAAGACAAAACTGCAGGAAAACGGCCGTCTGCTGACCGACGATCTTGTTGGGGTCATCGCCGACCATGTGCGAAAGAACATCCGCGAGCTTGAGGGCATTCTGAACAAGATCTTCTTCTACCAGGACACAAAGGGAATGACGCTCACTGACGAGCTCATCAAGGAGATCATCGACACGACCATCCAAAAGCCCACAAAAAACATCACGGTACCGCACGTGCTTAAGGCTGTTGCCGACTTCTTCGAGGTCTCGCCCGCGGACATCGTAGGCCGCTGCCGCAAGCGCGAGATCGTGGAGCCACGACAGGTCTCCATGTATCTTCTTCGGGATATGCTGGAGATGTCCTACCCTTTTATTGGGGAAAAAGTGGGGAAGCGGGATCACACCACGGCGATCCATGCGTGCGAAAAAATCGCGCACGAGATCAATAAAAACGCATCGCTGAACCAAAAAGTACTGCTTATCAAGGACGCGATCTACAAAAACGCGTGATGGAAGTTATCCTTCCGTTATCCTCTCCTCGTCCCTCTGTTCGTCCCGACATCCTCAACAGGGCAACGCGAGAAGTGAAGCGCTCAGCGACGTCCTATCCACAGAAATACGAACACTAACAACAACTATAAGTTCTTTATAATACTATGAATATTATTATTCTTAAGAAAAACCTGCGGGATGCGCTCTCGATCGTAGAAAAGGCAAGCGGCGAGAATTTCAATCTTCCCGTTCTTAAGAATATTCTTATAAAAACCGATGGCGCGCGCCTCAAGCTTGTTGCAACGAATCTCGAGATCGCAGTAACCTCGTTCGCTTCCGCGAAGATCATCGAGGCCGGGGAGATCACCGTTCCCGGTTCTACGTTAACCGCTATCGTCTCGAATCTGACGAGCGAACGCGTCACTCTGGGAACAAAAGGAAACACGCTTCGTTTGACGACCGACACGTATGAGGCGACTCTCCAGGGGCTTCCCGCGGAAGAATTCCCCGTTATCCCCGAGCTTAAATCCGAGGAACGGTGGCTCGAATGCTCGTCGGCCGTATTCAAAGACGGCGTGAGCCAGGTGATCTCGGCTGTGCAGATATCCGACCTCAGGCCGGAGATAAGCGGTCTTCTTTTCTCTGCGGGAGGCGCTTCGTTCACGATAACCGGCACGGACAGTTTTCGTCTCGCGGAAAAAACGATAGGGGAAAACCAAATCAAAACTTCGCTCGACGAAGGAGTGCGCGTGATCGTGCCGCTGAAGACCGCGCAAGAACTCTTAAGGAACTTTGGCGATGACAAGCCGCTCACGATCACGTTCGACGAAAATCAAATAGCGTTCCGCACCGATGATTTTACTATCATCTCCCGGCTCATTGACGGCACGTATCCCGAATACGATCCGATCGTTCCTAAATCGACGGAGACCGATATCGAGGTACAGCGCGAGGAACTCATGAATGCGCTGAAACTCACAGGGGTCTTCACGAGTCGCGTGCATGAAGTGAAACTTTCGTTGCGTGACAACAAAAAAACACTCGAACTATCCTCGGTCGACCAGGCAATCGGCGAGAACCGTTACCTATGCGCGGTCAAGGCGAAAGGGGAACCGGTCTCGGTGTCGTTCAACTGGCGTTATCTTTTGGACGGGTTAAAGGCCCTCAAGGGAGAATCCGTGATGCTCGGTTTGAACGGCGACGTGAAACCGGCCATGCTCCGCTCCGCGGGCGACCAGTCGTACTTTTACGTTCTGATGCCTATCAAAAGCGTCTGACTACTGGAAGACGATCACGGTCTTCAGAGCGACGTTGCCGAACGCATCGGTGATGCGCACGGTGACCGTGTTTTGAAGTTCAAGCGCGGAACGCGGGATCGTAACCTTGTAGGCGAAGGCGGTTCCCAGCGGGCCGCTCTTGTGGTCGACCGCGGTGCCGTTCACGATCACCTCGAGTTTTATTCCTTGAAGCGGCGCCTGCACGGCGGCCTCGATCGTGAGATCGCCGGAAACGAACTGGCCGTTCACGGGAGAAACAAGCGTAATATTCGGCTTCAGTATCTCTGCGGTCGCTTCCAGTTGCGTTCCCGGTGTCTGCTCCGCCGGCGTAAAGCCGCGGTTATACAGTTCGTAGTTCGGAAGGTTCCGGCGCGCCCACGCCTGGACCGGTTCCTCCCAGTTGCGATACTGCGGGTCCCGCTCGGGGCTCGACGGTTCCTGGCCGGCAGGGTCTTGTTTATCGACGTAGTGCAGGATGTCGTGGATCCGGTAGTCGGCGAGGTAGTTTCCCATGAGGATCGGCTTTGACGAGAGAACGGGGTCCGGCTTGGTGAACGTTTCCGTCGGCATACCCTCAAGCGCGTTCTTCATGAATGCGTTCCACATCGGCACTGCGGCAAGAATGCTTCCGCCGCTCTTCTGCATCGGCGCGTTATCGTTGTTGCCCGCCCAGACGCCCACGACGAGCGAAGGCGTATACCCGACGACCCACGCATCGCGGTAGTCGTTGGTCGTGCCGGTTTTGAGCGCTACCTGGCGGTCGGGAAAGAGCGTCAGCCCCAAACTGTTCTCGAAGAGCGGCGCGCGCGCGGCCGGGTCGGAGAGTATGTCGTTCACGAGCCGGGTGTACTGCGCGGGGATCGCCTCCTCGGTGTTCTCCTGCCACTCCTCGAGCACCGAGCCCTTCGAGTCGGCGACCGTGAGCACCATGGCCTGCGGACGGCGCATGCCTTCCTGCGCGAAGACGGAGTAGGCGGCGACCATGTCCGCGAGTTTTACCTCGCCGCCGCCGAGGACCAAGGAGAGGCCGTAGCGGCTCCGTTCTTCAAGCGTCGTGATGCCGATCTTTTTTGCGTTCGTTATCGTGTCGTCGACGCCAGCGAGGTAGAGAACCTTAACGGATGGGACGTTCACGGACTGGGCGAGCGCGTTCCGGAGCGAAACGGGACCGCGGAACCGCTCGTCGAAGTTGTGAGGGTGAAAACAGCGGGTGTTCTCTTCGTCGTAATCAATGTTCAAGATCGGGCACTCGTTCGCGTACGTCGAGAATTCGGTCGGAAGATCGAAGAGGACGGTCTCGGGCGTGTATCCTTTCATGAAGGCCGTGAGATACGCGAACGGCTTAAAGGAGGAGCCCGGTTGCCGGAGCCCTTGGGTGGCGACATTAAAGTTCCCTTCGAAGCGGCAGTTTTTTCCCGGCGTGCAGCCGGCCGGTTCCGGCTCGCCGAAGTAGTCCTTCGATCCCACAAGAGCGAGCACCTGTCCCGTGCGCGGATCCTCGGCGGTGAGCGCCGCGTTGTGCCCTTTGTAGAGTTCCTGGTTTCTCGTCGCGCCGTCCAGAACGGCCTGTTCCGCGAATTCCTGCAGCTTCCAGTCGAGCGTGGTCGTCACGCGGAGTCCGCCCGTGCGCACGTAGTCTTCCCCGTATTTCTCGTTCAGATACTCTTGGACCGCGATCACGAAATGAGGCGCCTTTATGGAGGTTGCTTGCGGCGCGTACGTTAACGTTTCCGCTTCCGCCTTTGCGCGCGCGTCTCGATCGATGAAGCCGGCCTCCGCCATCTGGGAAAGGACCGAGCGGCGGCGCGCTTCGAGTTCCTTCGTGCGGTTTCCCCACGGCGAGTAGTACGTCGGCGCCTTGGGAAGCGCCGCGAGCGCAGCCGCTTCGCCCAGCGTAAGTTCGTCCACATGCTTTTCAAAATATGTCCGGCTCGCTGCCTCGATGCCGTAGGCGTTTCCACCGTACGGGATCTGATTCAGGTACAGGGCGAGGATCTCGTCTTTTGAATAGCGCTCCTCGAGCTGGATGGCGACAACGATCTCCCTGATCTTCCTTGTTATCGTCTGCTCAGGTCCGAAAAACGCATTTTTGGCGAGCTGCTGGGTTATGGTCGAGCCGCCTTGGCAGCCGCCGTCGCAGTTCAGGAACAAAAAGCGGCCGCGAGAAAGATTCTTAAGGACAGCCCGCGCCATGCTTTTCCAGTCGAACGCGGGATGGGAGTAGAAGTTCTTGTCCTCGGCGGCGAGCGTCGCCTGTTTCACGAACTCCGGGATCTGGTCGAACGCCACGACGGTGCGCTTCTCCTCGCCGCTCACCTCATAGAGAAGCACCTTGCCGGTGCGGTCGAAGATCTTGGTGGACTGGCTTACGCGCCTGTCCTGAAGCTGTCCCGGCGAAGGGAGATCGCTTACGACGTAGGCGGCAAAAAGAAGCGCCGATGCGGCGCCGAGAGCGAGAGCCACCGAGGACGAGAACACGAAAAAAGAGCGTGTTCGCCTGGGAAAGGTTTTCATAGCATCCGTTTTTATTTTACCTCTGCCGCTCTCACAAAGGAACCGCCCAGCACTTTCTCTGAAGCGCTGGGCGGTAGGGAGCTACATCGCTCCGTCTTCGCTGTCTCCCGTTTTTTCCTCTTCTTCCTCATCAAGGGCTTCCTCGCCCTCGAGCGTTTCTTCTTCCTCTTTGACGAGGTCCTCGTCCTCCTTCACGTCGTCGTCCGCGAAGAGAGAGGGGTTCGTTTTCGTAATGAGCATAGGATGCGAATACTGCTGTCGACCTTTTTATTTATATTCGAAACCAGTATAGAGATGGGCAGATTCTTGTCAATGTGGATTGTGGAAAACTTTCTACCGGTGGAACCGGTACTCACCGGCCGCCGTGATGGCGACCGCGAGCGCATCGGTCACGTCATCCGGACCCTCGATCTTCGGGACGTGGAGGATGCTCTTGACCATGCGGGCCACGCCTTTCTTGTCCGCGGCGCCGTATCCCGTGACGGCCTTCTTGACCGAGGAGGGCGCGTACTCCGCGAGCGGGATGCCGTGCCGTTCCGCGGCAAGGAGGATCACGCCGCGCGCCTGCGCTATCGCAAGGGCCGCCTTGCTGTTCTTTGCCACGTACAGCTTCTCGACGGCGACCATGGCGGGGCGATGCTTCCGGATGAGGCGTTCCAGTTCCTGCGCTATTTCGTGAAGGTGGTGGAGAGACGACGACGGAGAGGAACGGACGCGGAGCAGGCCGCAGTCGATCAAGGTCGGCGTTCCGGAGCCGCGGATGAGGCCGTACCCGACGCGTGACGTTCCCGGGTCGATGCCTAGGATGACGGGAGCGGTCTTACGCGGCGTTGTGATAAACGTTTTGTACGTCATCGTGCTCCTCGAGGTCGCGGACAAGCTCCTCGAGCTTCTCCCGTTCTTCGGTGCCGATCGCCTGCGGGAATTTTGCCTGCCAGTCCGTACCGCCGGCCGGGGGCGGCGTGAACGCCCATCGGACACTGCCCGGCTCGGCCCACTTGGCGCCATGGTCAGCAAAGATCCTTTTTATCTCGGGCACGGTCCGGTTCGAATTGTCGGTGATCGCGACGATGAGGAGCGCGATCCCGCCCGGACCGTATCCCTCGAGGAGCAGTTCCTCGAGTGCTTCGCTCCTTTCGGAGGCGCGTTTCACTGCGCGCTCGATGTTGTCGAAAGGAACGTTGCCTTCCTTCGCTTCCCGGATAGCGGCGCGGAGTCGCAGGTTGAACTGGGGATTCGAGTCGTCCTTCGCGGCGATGGTGATGGCCTTGAGCAGTTTCGAAAAGAGCAGGCCGCGTTTCTGGTCGGCTGCTTCCTTTTGGTGCTTGATCTGTTTCCACTTTGAGTGTCCTGACATCTCAAAGAAATAGTAAGTAGAAAATAGAAAGTAGTAAATAGAAAATAGAGTTCCCTGAAAGAAGAATCCCCGCCAGGACAGGGCCTGGCGGGGCGGGGGATCTAACGGAAGCTGGTCTTCCGCAGGATCCAGGAGTCGGACTGCTTGGAGGTGCCGGAGACGGAGAGCCGCTTCTCGGCGGAACCCACGATCTTGCCGCTCGTGTCCGTCGCGGTCGCGACGAGCGAGAAGCGTGCGGACCGGGAGTCCAGGTTCCAGAAGCGATGGACCGCCGTCTGGCCCGGAGCGACGATCTGGCTGTTCTCGCCGGAGTCGTCGAGCAGGGT
>CAZUVI010000013.1:8220-14935 GCA_964623795.1 uncultured Candidatus Saccharibacteria bacterium
CATGGTGTGGTAGGGGATGTTCGAGACGACCTTGACGCCGGCGCCCGGCCCGATCGAGTAGGCGCACCCCGTGGTGAGGATGAGAGCGAAGGCGCCGAGAGCGATAGCGTGCACGCGCGTTCCGTAGCGGATCAGGTTCTTCATGGCGACAGTGCTCCTTTCTCCTCCCACTGCGGGAGGCAGACGATCTTGCGGTTCGATGTTCTAGCGCAATTATACATCATTTTTTAATAGTTTGTCAAGTTACGGGGGGAGCCCGGTTTTACGAAGGTTTTCCTTTGACGGAGGACCGGTTATGGGGGATACTGCCAGAAATGCCTATTTCTCGGGGTTCAAAAGGCGTGGAGGAGAAGCTCCACAAGCTCGAGCGGGAGGCGGAGGAGCGCGATGCCCAGCGGCGGGCGGGCGCCAAGGGACATACCTACAAGGACTTGGTGACCACCTCGGTCGAGATCGACGCCCTCGAACTTATTCCCGAGGAGGAGGCGCGCCGCGTGAAGGCGGCCGGCCTTGCCCTGAAGGGCAGGCGGCTCGCATTGGCGTTCTATGATCCCGACACCGAGGATGCAAAGGCGCTTCTTCTGAAGCTCGCGGGCGAGAAATACGAGATCCAGGCGTTCGTGGTTTCGCTCTCGAGTTTGGCGCACGCCTGGAGTTTCTATAAGTACGTGAGCGCAGAAGCGGGCCAGATCACGGGAAAAGTGAGGATCGACGAGGCGCGCTTCCTTGTGTTCCGCGAGAAGCTCAAGAACATCAAGGAAACCACGACTGTCATCAAGAGCGCGCTCGAGGCGAACGAACTCTCCGTCACGGAACTGTTCGAGGCGATCCTTGCGGGCGCGCTTTCGTCGCGCGCCTCCGACATCCACTTCGAAGCCGGCGAGGCGAAGTCCAAGATCCGTTACCGCGTGGACGGCCTGCTCCACGATATCTACGCCGAGATCCGCGCGGAACCGTACCGTCTTCTGGTCTCCCGCATCAAACTGCTCTCCGGCCTCAAGATCAACATACGCGACGAGGCGCAGGACGGCCGTTTCACCATCAATGCGGGCGGCAAGGAGATCGAGGTCCGTGTCTCCATTATCCCCGCGGAGTTCGGCGAAACGGTGGTGATGCGCCTTCTCGACCCCGACACCATCCGTCTCACCCTGAACGACCTGGGACTTCGCGTCGATGACCGCACGATCGTCGAAGCCGAGCTTAAGAAGCCGAACGGCCTCATGTTGAACACCGGACCTACCGGGTCAGGCAAATCGACCACGCTCTACGCGTTCATCCAGCACGTGAACGACCCGGAGACCAAAGTCATCACGATCGAGGACCCGATCGAGTACCATCTGGAGGGCATCGAGCAGACCCAGGTGGACACCGAGGCCGGCTATACGTTCGCGAACGGCCTGCGTTCCATTCTTCGGCAGGACCCGGACATCATCCTGGTCGGCGAGATCCGCGACCAGGAAACCGCCGAGATCGCCATGCACACGGCCTTGACCGGCCACATGGTGTTCTCAACGCTCCACACGAACGATGCGGTCGGCGCGATCCCGCGCCTCGTCGACATCGGCATCAAGACGACCATCATCGGACCGGCTCTCGCGCTCGTGATCGCCCAACGTCTTGTCCGGCGGCTCTGTCCGGACTGCAAGGAGGCCTCTTCGCTCCCGGCAGACCTGAAGGCCAGGGTCAAAAAATTCCTTGATCAGCTGCCGAAGCGCGTAGATAGGGCGCCCTACGAGAAACCGCAACTCTACAAACCGAAAGGGTGCGCGAAATGCAACGAGCTTGGCTACCGGGGCCGCATCGCGGTCTTCGAATTCTTGGAGGTGACGCCCGAACTCGAAGAGCTCATCAATAAAGAGGCCTCCGAGGTGGTGGTCAAAAAATTCGCCAAAGAGCAGGGGATGGTGCGCATGCAGGAGGACGGCGTCCTCAAGGTGCTCTCTGGCGTCACCACGTTCGAGGAGGTGGAGGACGCGACCGGGCAGATCGCGTGGGAGGCGGCGTAGTCCTTTACAACAAAAAATCGGACCTTGGGTCTGTGGGCACTTCTCCCGTGAAAGAGAATAGTTGTGTGTCTTTTTCCGGAAACCGGAAAAAGGTTAGAATTCCTCCGAGGAACAGTCCAGCCGAAGCCAGGCCGTCCGCATGACTAAAAGGAATTCCTGCCCACAGACCTAAGGTTCGATGGCCACATACTATCACAAAGATAATTTTTTGTCAATATGCCGGAATCCACACACAACCAGGACGATCTGAACGTCGATTTGGCGCTTCGCCCTTCCACATGGAAGGAGTATGTGGGTCAGGACAAGGCCAAGCAGAATCTCGCGGTCATCATCGAGGCCGCCCGGATCAGGCACGAACCGATCGACCATCTCCTTTTTTACGGCCAGGCGGGGTTAGGCAAAACCACGCTCGCCTACCTGGTTGCCAAGGAGGCGGGAGCGGCGCTCAAGGTGACCTCGGGGCCGGCGATCGAGAAGATGGGCGACCTCGCCGCCATCTTGAGCAATCTCGATCCGGGCGACGTCCTTTTTATCGACGAAGCGCACCGGATGAACCGGCTGATCGAGGAGATGCTCTATCCGGCGATGGAAACGCGGAAGCTCCACCTGGTCGTGGGCAAAGGACCCGGCGCGCGCGCCTTCTCCCTGGACCTGCCTCCCTTCACCATCATTGCCGCGACGACGCGCGTGAACCTTCTTTCGGGCCCGCTCCGTTCCCGTTTCGGCGCCACGTTCCGCCTCGATTATTACGAACTCGATGATATTAAGGCGATCATCGAGCGCTCTGCGAAACTGCTCGGCGTGAAAGTCATGCCGGAAGCGGTCGAGGTGCTCGGCCGCGCGTCGCGCGCGACGCCGCGCGTGGCGAACCGCCTCTTGAAGCGCGCCCGCGACTTCGCGCTTGTGCGGAGCAAGGGCGTAGTGACCTCGGATATCGCAGCGCAGACGCTTGCGCTCCTCGAGGTCGACCATCTGGGACTCGAGCCCTCCGACCGGCGTCTGCTCTCCATCGTCATCGAGAAGTTCAACGGCGGTCCGGTGGGGCTTTCCACTCTTGCTGCGGCGTTGAACGACGACAAAGGGACGGTCGAGGAGGTCTATGAGCCCTATCTGATGTCGATCGGTCTCCTGCACCGCACGCCGCTTGGCCGCATGGCGACGCCCGCGGCCTATCGCCACCTCGGCATTGCGCCCAAGGATTCTCTTTTATAGTCCGCGCCGCCATGCCTTTCATCTCCGAGATACTGCCCAATCCCAAGGGGAGCGATCAGGGCGCGGAATGGGTGGAACTCGGGAACAACGGCGCGGAAGCCGTATCGCTCGCGGGTTGGACGCTGCGCGACGCCTCGGGAAAGCGCATGGCGCTTCGTGGCGAGATCGCTCCCGGCGGCTATCGCGTGTTCGAAGGGCCGGACCTCGGTCTTTCCCTGAACAACGCGGAGGAGACGCTCATTCTCCTCGATCCGAAGGGAACTGCGGCCGATACCATTTCATGGAGCGCAGCGCCGGAAGGCGAGAGCTTCGCCCGCGACCGCTCCGGTTTTATGTGGACGCAACTCCTCACGCCCGGAGCGGCGAATCGCGTGGAGGGCGCGATGTTCGAAGATCGGCTTCTCCTTGCACGCGAGGGAACGCTCGTCGGCGCGAGCGGAATAAGCGCTGTGTTCGGCATCGCTCTCGTTCTTGGTCTCGCGGCGGCGTTTTTTGCGCAGCATCTCAATGCCAAGGCGTGACGATGCGATCCATATAAGTCGTTCTCCGCGCGCTACAAAACTCGCGGCGCGCTTGCTTGCGCGGAACATTCTGCGGAAAGGACCACGACGGCGCGCCGTCGTGGTCGCGCTTGCGGGGGAACTGGGAACCGGGAAGACCGTCTTTGCCCGCGGGTTCTTGGGGGCGCTCGGGGTGCGCGGGCGCGTTCTGAGCCCCACCTTTATACTTGTCCGTTCCTACCGTCTGCCCAAAAATCGCGGGGAATTTGTCCGCGCGTATCACTTCGATCTCTATCGCTTGAAAAACGCGAATGAGCTCCGTCGTGCCGGCTTCCGTGAAGCGCTTAGCGACGCGAAAGCAGTCGTTCTTGTCGAGTGGCCGGAGCGGGCCGGCAGGGCTCTGCCGAAGGACGCGGTCCGAGTGCACCTCAAGCACGGAGCGGATGCGCGCGAACGGCATGTGCGCTTTGTGTGGTGAAATAAGAACATGAAGCGTTTCCTCGTTTTTGACGCGAACTCGCTTGTCTACCGGTGCTTTTACGCGCTTCCGCCCTTGACCGCGCCGGATGGCGCGCCCGTCGCCGCCCTCTACGGCCTTGCGAACATCCTCCTGAAGCTCTGGCGCGCCGCAAAGCCGGACTATGCCGCGGCGATGTTCGACCGCAAGGAGCCAACCTTCCGCGACAAACTCTACAAGGAGTATAAGGCGCACCGGCCGCCGATGCCGGACGATCTCGCGCCGCAGATCGAGGCCGCGCGCGGCCTCTTCGCGCTCTTCGGCGTGAAGTCCTTCGACCTCGCGGGTTTTGAGGCGGACGATCTCATCGGCACGCTTGTCGAGAAGTTCAAGAAGGAAAAGAACGTGCAGTTCGCCATTCTCTCCGGCGACGCGGACGAACTCCAGCTCGTAGAGGGCGACCGCGTGGTGGTCGAGATGTTCAAAAAAGGCGTGAGCGACATTGCGGTCTACGACGCCGCCGCGGTCAAGGAGCGTTACGGCGTCACGCCCGAACAGTTCGTGGACTACAAAGGACTCGTGGGCGACACCTCGGACAACATTCCCGGCGTCGCTGGCATCGGTCCCAAGACGGCTGCGGAACTTTTACAGGTGTACGGCTCGATCGAGGGCGTCTACAAAAAACTTTCGCCTAACGTAAAGGGATTCACGAAGCTCGAGGCGAAGAAAGAAGATGCGTTCCTCTCAAAAGAGCTTGCAACCATACGGCGCGACGCTCCGGTAGCGTTCGGCGCGCTCGCCGATCTTGTCGTGCCGCCGCTCGAAGAGGGGGCGCTTGTCCAAGAGTTCTCACGCCTGGGTTTTGAGAGCATCGTGAAGCGGCTCGCGGTGCCCTCCGTTCCTTCCCTTAAGGAGAACAAGAAGCCGGAACTCGATCTTAAAAATATTCTCTTCATCGAGGCCGCTCCTTCCGCGCTGTCCGACAAGGCGCTCGTATCTAAAAAAGTTAAAGTCGGCTTCGATCTCAAGGATGGGCTTAAGGCGCTCTGGCGGTCGGGGCGCGACATGGCGCCGCCCTACGCCGATCTCGGTGTTGGCTTCTGGCTTCTCGACTCCGATCTTAAGGACTACCGTCCCGAAACGATCGGCCGGCGCTTCTTCCGCGAGTCCTGGAGCGGGACGCCGGAAGAACTCCGCCGCGCCTATCGCTTCCTGCTTGCGGAGTTGGAAGCAAGCGGCCTCCGCCGCATCTTCGAGGAGGTCGAGATGCCGCTTCTCCGCATCTTGGCGGAAATGGAGCGCCGCGGCATACGGGTCGACCGCGACCGGCTCCGCGCGCTTCGTCGTGAGCTCGACGGCGAGCTCGCCGAGCTCGTTCGCACCATCTATGCTGCCGCCGGCCAAGCGGTGAACCTGAATTCGCCCAAGCAGCTCTCCGCGCTCCTCTTCGACAAGCTCGGCCTTGCGTCGAAGGGCGTGAAAAAGACGAAGAGCGGCGCGCGCACCACGGATAGCGAGGCGCTCGAGACATTGAAGGGAGCGCATCCCATCGTCGGGGAGCTCATCCGCTACCGCGAGCTCTTCAAGGTGAAGTCCACGTATGTGGAGCCGATCGAGAAACTCCTCGACAAGAAGGGCCGGCTCCACACGGTCTTCGTCCAGACCGGGACCGCCACGGGCCGCTTGAGCTCCCGCGAGCCGAACCTCCAGAACATCCCGCAGGAGACGGTGTGGGCGCGGAAGCTCCGCGAGAGCTTCGTGGCGGAGAAGGGTTTTTCGCTTGTCGCCTTCGACTATTCGCAGATCGAGCTCCGCGTGCTCGCGGACGTGACGCAGGACCCGCTCTTGCTCGAGGCGTTCCGGAACGGAGAGGATATCCATCGCCTCACCGCTTCCCGGGTGTTCAAAAAAGCGCCCGGCGACGTGTTGCCTGCCGAGCGGCGGCTTGCGAAGACGCTGAACTTCGGCATCATCTTCGGCATGGGCGCGGACGCATTCGGGAAGACAGCCGGCATCCCGCGCGAGGAGGCGCGGAAGCTCATCGATGAGTACTTCGAGACCTTCAAGGGCGTGCGCGGGTGGCACCAAGAGATCAAAGAGCGGGCGCGGCTCGAAGGCGTGGTGACGACGAAGACCGGCCGCCGGCGCACCTTCTCCGCACAGGCCGCCTTCTCGCCTCGGCTCCAGGCGGAGATCGACCGCATGGCGATCAATATGCCCATCCAGGGCTACGAGGCGGACATCCTAAAGCAGGCGATGCTTGACGTGCACGCGGAACTCATGAAGCGCGGCGTCTGGGACGCGGAGGCGCGGCTTCTTCTCTCGATCCACGACGAATTGTTGTTCGAGATAGCGGATGATATGATGAAGAAAATCGTTCCCGCGATCCGCGAGCGGATGGAACGCGCCGCCGTGCTTTCCGTGCCGCTCATTGTCGAGACGAAGAGCGGGCCGTCGTGGGGGACGCTTCAGGCCCTCTCTCAACAATAATTCCTAACGCGCTATGAGCTATTCCATCTCGATACCAGGCACGACGACGC
>CAZUVI010000014.1:0-5085 GCA_964623795.1 uncultured Candidatus Saccharibacteria bacterium
ATAAGCGCGGCAAGATCAAGCTCGAGCTTGGCCTCGCGCGGCATAAGAAAAAGCATGATAAACGCGAAACCATCAAACGCCGCGAGACGGAGCGCGAGATGAAGAGGTTTGCCGCTTGAAAACCAGGGGGATGACCGGCTTCGACGAATGGAGCGCGGTGCATTATGCAGGAGGAGCTGAAGTTCTCCTAAAACGCTTCACAACAACAAGTGCAAACGCATTTGGCGGCCGCGGGTTCGCCCGCACCGCTCTCGCAGTTGCCTAATTAGGTCAATTGCCATCGGCGGATCCGCGCTTGGCGGGTCCATAACCGGTGTAAGATCCCAAGCTTATCTGCCGTGAGCGGTTCGCGAGCAGCAGAAACATCCTTCGAACCACCTGCGCGTTTATTTTGTCGGACCCTACGCGCGCAGTAACGCAGTCCGAATAATCCTGTAGAGTGATGCGCCAAGCCCGCTCGGACGTGGGTTCAATTCCCACCATCTCCACCGCTTATTGACGCTCGCCACGATATCCGCTATCCCTAGAGCGGTATTTTAATTTCGAGGAGGAGCTTTTGACGCCCTACGCTATGCGGTACATCTCGGAAGAGGACCTTACCCTCTTCGAGCGCGTAAAGCGCACCGTGGAGCGGATGCGGGAACCGGACCTCGGCCTCGACGAGGAGGGGCGGAAGATCATCCTCTCCTGCCACATGCTCGCCCGCGCCGCGGCGAAGGTTTTCCCCGTCCGCGTGCGGGACGGCTACTTCGCCGTGAACTACCAGCACTCGTGGGTCGAGACGCCGGGCGGGCACCTGGTGGACCTCTATCCCGTCGCCGTCGTTGGCGGCCCCATCATGTTCGAGGGGAGCATGGCCTCGCCCCAGCGTCGCATCTACCGGCGCCTCTCGGCGCGCAAGCTCTCCGCGGGCCGCTTCGGCAAGAACTCCTTCCGCCGCTCCGTGCGCCGCATCACGCGCGCGCTCAAAGACGCCCAGCTCGGCATGGACGCCCATCAATTCGCCGCCTCTCCGTGAGGCGGCGCAGTTTTTATGAAAAGGATGACCCCGTCCAGCGGACGGGGTCGGATCAGAGCTTTTTTCTGAAGAACTCGGCGACAAGCCGGTCGGCGAAGTGAAAGCCGACGAAGGACATCAGGAACGAGCGCTTGTGGGCGTACTTCATGCTCACCCGCTCGGGCCTTCCCACCGCCTTCCACAGATCGTCCTGCGCCGTGCGCGGGATGAAGTCGTCGTAGAGCGAGTCCACGAGGAGCACCCGGCTGGGGTCGATCGCGCCCGCGAAATGCACGGGGTTCACCGCGCGGAGCCGCGGCTCGAGCCGCGCTTCGATATCGTCGGGCGTCCAGCCGAAGACGCGCATCGCGTGCTCGCGCGCGGCAACGACGTCGGGCGACACGCAGCGGGCAAAGACCTCATGGAGGTTGCCGCCGCCCATGACGAATGCTCCCGCAACGACGCGCGCATCCACGCCCATCACGATACTGCCGATCGTGGCGCTGATGCTGAACCCCGCGATGCCGATCCGTTTGGGATCGATCTCGGGACGCGTTTCGGCCCAGTCGATGAGGCGGCGGATGTCGTTCACGGTCGTCGCGATGCGCCGCGCGGAGGCGTCTATCTCGCGGAAGAACTCCCCCGCCGTCGCCGACCTTGCCATGCGCTCCCAGTCGAAGAGGTCGCCCTCGCCGCGGAGAATAAGCACGTTCGTGTCGGCCCGCCAGTTCCAGACGGCAAGATGCAACGCGAGGTTCTCGGGCGGAATGGGCGAACTGCCGTAGATCGGCACGACGATGACGAGCTTTTTCCTGCCCTTCGCCGTGCTCGCCAGGTACTCGCCCGTAACAAGATTGCCCGGCTGGCCGTTCTCACCGAGCGACGGCAGGGCAAAGGCGTACGACTCGTATCGCTCGCTGTTGCGCGCAGGAGTCCGGACAAGAGTCAGGGCAACGGGCCGCTTCTCGTAGCGGTACTCTGCGGGAAGCTCCGCAAGCGCCGGACGGGCAAGTTCGGCGGAGGCCGCAGAGCCGGTTCGCTCGAAGCTTACACAACCGGCCGCTCCGGTAAGAGAAAGAACTGCGAGGAAAAACCGTACGTGGCGTTCCACGGGCACCGCCTCCTTTCGGATATATTGTGGCGTTCTGCCGCGAGGGTAGCAAAGAAACCGCCCCCAGCCAAGGGCTGGGGGCGCAATGTCACACGGAGAATTCCCTGCGCGCGTGCTTGAAATCGCGCGTGAAGCTCCCTCCGATCATATCGGCATGCGTGACGCCCTTTCCGCGCATCCACGCTGCGGTGTTCGCGAGAAAATAGCGGACGTCTTCCGGCCGCGTCGTGCGGCGGAGCTCCTTGTCGTGGAGCACGCGGCCGAGATTCGTGATGCGGCACTTCACGCACGAGCCGCACTGCGAATCGTAGAGCGGGAAGCTCGAAGCGTTCCGCGCCCAGCTCCTGCGAATGCCGGGCTGGTAGAGCGGCGCGGAGAAGCAATTCACGACGTGCGGGAGCCACTCCGGCTTATGCCGAAGCAGGTCCTCCATCACGCCCATCTCCGTGCGGTTTTTCCAGGCCACCTGCACCGGAATACCGAGCGCCTGGAGCGTCAGGTTGAAGAACCGCATATTCCGCTCCTGCCCCGAGAAGGGCTCGTCGGGACTGGTCTCGGCGAAACCCTCGATGTAGACCTTCGAGGCGCCGAACTCGAGCGCGGACGGGATGGCGAGCGCGGCCATGAAGATGTCGCGCGAGCGCATCACCATGTAGCCCTTGAGGCCGGAGCTGTTCACGAGGTCGAGCACGCGGAGATGCGGAACGCCGTAGGCCTGCGCCTGGCGCCGCGTGTACGCAAGCTCGCGCGAAGCATTTGCGGTGTTCAGACCATGCACGTGCACCAGGAGCACGTTCTCCATCCCGCGGTCGCGGGAGGCATGCCACAGGTTCCAGATGGAGTCCTTGCCGCCCGAATACGAGACGGCGACCTTCTTGGAATCTGTACGCGGAAGGACGTACTCCATCTTGAAGAAGTCGTTCCCGCTTCTGATCTTCGGCGGACGCCTGCCTTCCGAGCGGTACATCTTCCCGATGAGCCGCGCGATCTCCGGCGCGACCCAGAAATCTGGGTCGAGGACCGGCGGCAGATGAGCTGCCGCGAGATGCATGAGACCGACCTGGGCGAAGAGAAATCTGGCAAAAAGCCCGTCCGGATAGCCGCCGGTGAGCGCAAGCCGCTCGCGGCCCGCGGGCGCATGAAGCGTGAGCGCAAGACCTTCGCGCGTGACCCTCATCCGTTCCTCCCTTGAATTCCTAATTTGCTGCCCTCCTTATCGCATACGACGCGCACGGGCGTCAATGTGCTACAATAAAAGAAAGGTCAAACATAAATCTTAGTTCATGTACGATTACACGGAAATTCTGTTTTTGGTCGGTCGGGTGCTGTTCGGCGGTTACTTCGTGATGATGGGGCTGAACCACTTCATGAAGAACGGAATGCTCACCGGATACGCCCGATCGAAGAACGTGCCGATGGCGAAACTCGCGGTCATGGGAAGCGGCCTTCTGCTCCTTGCGGGCGGCCTGGGCGTGCTCCTCGGCGGCTACGTGCAATGGGCGGTTGCGGCGCTCGCGCTTTTCCTCGTGCCCGTCTCCTTCAAAATGCACGCCTTCTGGGCGATACCCGACCCGATGGCGCGGATGGGCGACCAGGTGAACTTTATGAAGAATATGGCTCTCCTCGGCGCGGCGCTCATGCTCCTCACGATCCCCGGTCCCTGGCCCTTCTCGCTTTTCGGCTACTAAATTGACTTCGCACGCGCACAACCCCTATACTTCCCCAGTATTCTGAACCGCATCAACAACCAGATCACCGCGCCGGAACTCCGCGTCTTGGACGAGCAAGGCCAGAACCTGGGAGTGCTTCCCCGGGAGAAGGCGCTCGAGATCGCGCGGGAACGCGGCCTCGACCTTATCGAGATCGCCACGCTCGCGAAGCCCCCGGTCGCGAGAATCATGAGTTTCGACAAGTTTCGCTACCTGAAAGCGAAGGAATTCAAAAAACAGCGGCGCGCCGAGAAGGGTCCCGAGCTTAAGCAGGTCCGGATAAGCGCCCGTGCCGCGCGAAACGACCTCGAGATCAAAGCCCGCAAAGTGAACGAGTTCCTCGACGAAGGCCATAAGGTGGAGATCATGATGGTGCTCCGCGGCCGGCACAAGAGTATGCAGGACTGGGCGAGGCAGCGGCTTAGGGAGTTCTTGACTATCATCGACCCAAATCATAAAGTGATCGTCGAGCCGAAAACGGGCGGAAAGGGCCTGGTTATGCAGATCGGCCGATAGAGCGATAGCGCGCACGCACACGTTCCACTCGCAACACCTTCATGAAAAGAGCCGTCACAAAAAGGATCCGCATCACCAGGACCGGAAAGATCATGCGCCGCCACATGGGCGGTGATCATTTTCGCGCAAAAAAATCGAGCGGCGAGAAACAGCGTAAACGGAAATTTGCGACCCTTGCCGCCGGCCGGATCATGAGAAAACTGAACTCTCTATGACGCGCGTAAAGCGTGGCGTTGCCGCCCACAAAAAAAGGGAAAGGCTCCTCAAGTACACCAAGGGCTTCCGCTGGGGAAGAAAAAGCAAGAAGCGCGCCGCGAAGGAAGCCCTGCTCCATGCCTGGAGCCATGCCTATCGCGGCCGAAAAGAGAAAAAGCGCGTCTACCGCTCGCTGTGGCAAACGCAGATCAACGCCGCTGCCCGCGAGAACGGCACGACCTACAGCCGCCTCATGCATAACCTAAAAAAGCATAACGTGGCACTCGACCGGAAAATGCTCGCCCTGCTTGCCCAGAAAGACCCGGAAGCGTTCAAGAAGCTCGCTAAGCTGCAGTAAAAGAAAGAAGAGCCCCGGGGCTCTTCTTTCTTTTACGCTTGCGCTACCGTTCCACCGTCTTTGGCGGGCCACCGCCAAGGGCGGGGTCCCGCAGAATGCGGTGAGTCCCGCTCTGAAGCGGTGATGCGCTTGCGTTCCGGGGCGGGGTTGAAGGGTGCGGCCCACGAACCACCCCGTCCGCCCGTTTCAATATCTCCAT
>CAZUVI010000014.1:5095-14565 GCA_964623795.1 uncultured Candidatus Saccharibacteria bacterium
CCCACGAGCTTCAACGCCTCGGCGAGCGTAAACCATCCATACCCCTCGAGGTATCCCTCGTGCCCAGCAGGAAGAAAAATCCGCGCTTGCCGCGTTTCCGCAAGATAAAAGGTCACCACCTTGAACACGCGCTCGTGCTGGCGGCGAAACTGATACCGTTCGTACTCCTTGAAATTGCGGTACCACCTAAGGTCGGCAAGCCGGAGGCCCGTTTCTTCGCGCAACTCGCGGATGGCCGCCTCTGCGCTCCGCTCGTTCGTCTCGAGCTTCCCCTTGGGGAAGTTCCAGTAACCGTGGCCTTGGTACAGCAGCAAAAATTTCGGCCCATCCTTGGTCCGGCGGAAAACAATAAACCCAGCAGATAATTCCCTGCTCATCTCACAAGTGACTTCAGTATAGCTCTGCTTTCCGTTTTTGGGAACCACGGCTACAATGAGGGAAGCAACTTCTGAAACGGAGGGGACCATGACCTTTGAAGAGCTCTTCCCTGAAGGGCGCTATCCCGTCCGGCGCCGCGTTTCCTTCGAAGTTCCCGGCAAGGGACTGGTCATATACTCCGAGCTTTACTCGGAGCTGCCGCTCGAGGAGGGCGGCATGGAGCAGGCCATCGGCGAGTACTCGCGGGCGGCCTCCAAGGACGGGACGCTTGTGCTCGGCATCGCGAAGACGATCGACCCGGAACGCGGAACTGTCTACTACCTCGAGCAGGGCGAAGCGCTCATCCGCATCAACGCCGAAGAGGCAGAGCGCCTCCTTCGCACGTTCGAGCGCTCGTTCCAGGAGAAGTACGACACCGTCATCGTCGACGAGGCAACCGCCGAGCTGATCGACGTTATGCTCGACCAGGCCCAGTGGGAATCGTTTTGATAAAGAGGCGCGCACCGCGCGCCTCTTCCCTATTCCCGTCTTGCTCCATCCCGTCGCTACCCCGCCTTAGTTTCACCCCTGGCAGTGGAGTAGACGATCTTGCCGCGCTCAAAAATATGAAAATCGCCGGTTTCTTCCGACAGCGTATAAACCGTAGTGCCGCGTAGAACATACGACACGGTAATAGCCGCCAAGTGCCGAGCATGCACTTTCTTTCTGAACCCGAATCTGCTCGAAAGATCGCTGGCATGACCCGGATATAACTTTTCCACCACTATTTTAGGCCGCAAACCCTCCAAGTAAACCCCGGATCTGACAATCGCTCCCTTTTTGTCCACCAAAATGGCGCCGTCAAAATTGACCAACTCCCGCAGATGTTTGGAGATGAACCGCTCGTTGCCAAGATCCTGCAGAGCTTCTCCCTGAAATCGAAAAATACGGACGGGATGCTTTTTGAAGATATCCTGGGAGGCGTCCGGCAGATCGGCGTATTTCTTGAGCCACTTGTTTTGCCAACCGAAAACGATCAGCAGTCCGAACTTTTTGTGAAAACGTTTTCTGAGCCGCAGAACAAACTCCGCCAGGCGTAGTTTGTAGAGCATCGGCAAAGCGACGCCGGAATCAGCAAGACACGACTCTACTTTTTGAAGCGTTCCCCAGACGGACCGGTCTTTTTTAACTTTCTCGTACCACCCTTTCGAAAACATAAGATATGGGATCTTTAAAACTATCGTTTCTTCAGGAAGCCGAGCATTTTCCGCAGCGGCCACGCATTTATGATGTCATCCTTGGTCGCCCAGCCCCGCCTGGCCTGGGCGATGCCGATCTCAAGACATTTGAAGTGCGCGGCCGAGTGCGCGTCGGAATCAACGGACATCTTCACCCCCGCCGCAACGCACTTCCGGATGTATTCGTCTTTAAGGTCGAGCCGGTCGGGGTAGGCGTCGATCTCGAGCACCGTGCCGGTGCGCTTGGCCGCCCGTATGATCGCGTCAACATCGAGTTCGATCGGCTCGCGTTTCTGGATGACGCGCGTGGTGAGGTGGAAGATAATGTCCACGTTCGGGTTCTCCATGGCGCGCGTAACGCGTTTGGTCTGCTCCTCGCGCGAGAGATTAAAGTGGCTGTGCACTGCGGCGCCCACCACGTCGAGCTTCTTCAGAACCTCGTCCTTGATGTCGAGCGTTCCGTCTTTTGCGATATTCACCTCCGCGCCCTTCAAGACCGCGATCGTGTGCCCCGTGCGCTTCAAGGCCGCGTTCGCCTTGTCGATCGCCTTCATCTGCTTCACGAGCTTCTTTTCATCCGCGCCACCCGTCATCGCAAGCGACTTCGTATGGTCGGTGATCGCAATGTACTCGAGACCGGCCTTCTCCGCCGCCTTCGCCATCTCCTCGATGGAATCCTCGCCGTCCGTCCAGCTCGTCTGGGTCTGAAGGTCGCCTTTGAGATCGCCATATCCGATGAGCTTCGGGAGTCCGCCTGATTTCCCTTGAGCTTGTCGAAGGGCCGCCTCGATCTCGCCCAAGTTCTCGCGAAGCTCCGGCTCGATGTAACGAAGGCCGAGCTTCTTGTAGATCTCCTCTTCGGTCCGCCCCGCGATCGTCTGCGTGCGCGCTGTCGCTTTCGCGCCCCTGAAGAGGCCGTACTCATTGAGCTTCCAGCCCTTCCTAATGGCGAGCTCGCGCAGGGCCACGTTATGGTCCTTGGAGCCGGTGAAATAGAGGAGCGCGGCACCGAAGGAGTGTTCCGGCACCACGCGCAGGTCGGCATCAAGCCCGTTCTTCAGCTTTACCATCGTTTTGGTCGGCCCCTTCGAATAGACATGCGCGATGAACGGCAGGTTAAGAAAACGGGCCATCACCTTTTCTGGCCTCGCGGAGGTTGCAAAGATGTCGACGTCCCCGATCGTCTCCTTGCGCCGCCGGATCGAACCGGCGATCTCCACGCGCGCGATCTCGGGGAAGTCGCCGATCATGGTCTCGAGGTTCCGGATCTCGGGCAGGATGAACCCGAGGATCTGCCGTCCGCGGAACGTCTTAAGGAACTCAATGCCGCGAAGTATCTTCTGTTCGGAACGCTCGCCGAAATGCGCGAGTTTCCGTATCTTCCCCGCGCGCGCCGCGCGTTCGAGATCGGCAAGATTTTTGACCTTAAGCTTCTCCCAGAGCACCTTCACCATCCGCGGCCCCACGCCTTCGACGGCGATGAGCTCGAGGACGTTCACGGGCACCTTCTTCTTCAGGTCGTCGTACTCTTTGAATTTCTTGCCGGCAAGCAGAGCGGCAATGTGGTCCGCGATGCTCGCCCCTACGCCGGGAATGTCGGTCAGGGCTTTGACGCCGCCCCGCTTAAAGAGGTCGGCAACGCTCTCGTCCATCGCCTCGACGCCCAAGGCCGCTTTCTCGTACGCGCGCGGCTTGAACTGCACCCCATGCATGTCGTAGAGGGCGGCCATCTCGGAGAGGATGCTCACGATCTCCTTGTTCGTCATTGCGCCGTACTCACCGGCGAGTGGTCCTTGATAACCATGGCACCGTCCTCTTGGTGCGCTGTCGCTTTGGGCTTGGGCAAGATGAGATCGGGCACGAAGAACGTGATGAACGCCGAAAGGAAAGAGAGAACGCTCGCGGCAAGAAAGACGCTCGTGAAGCCGTAGCGGCTCGCGATCGCCGCGCCGATGAAGCCCGTAACGCCGGAAGCGAGGCCGATGGCCGTCGAATCGAGCGACCAGCTTAGAGCATACTTGTTCTTGTCGAGATGGCGCGAGAAGATCGCGGACCACGAGGGCACGTACATGCCGAAGGCGATCGCATGAAGGAACTGCACGGCATAGAGCTTCCAGACCTCGTCAACAAGTACGAAAAGCAGCGCCGCCACCCCGGAGAGGATCAATCCGCCCAGAAGCACCGTGAAATCGTCCTTTTCCCCGTCCGTGCGGTCGAGGTACTCGGCGATGGGGATCTGGATGACGGACTTCGTGAGCCAATAGATAGCCGACGTGATGCCAACCGTGACCAGGGTGGCCCCCGCTATTTTTTCGATGACGAAAATCGAAAAGATCGGACCCATGAGCCCCCAGCCGGCGAGGAGCACGAAGTCGGCCAGCACGAAGTCGCGCACGAGGCGCGGAAGCTTGAAGTCGGTCACGATGCGCAATGTGAACCCGGATAATTTCATAAAATCTTCGATCTCATTTTACAGCAAATACGAGTTCCCCGTCCTTTACTTCCACCCGCACTTTGCCGCCGCGGACGATCTCGTTCCGGAGTATCTTCTCGGCCAAGACGCCACGCAGCTTCTCCGAGATGACGTTCCGAAGCGGACGGGCGCCGAAGACCGGGCTGTAGCCGAGCTCCGCCACGCGCCTCACCGCATCGGACGAAAAGTCGAGCGTGATGCTCTGCGCCTCCCCGACCGTCTTCGCAAGCTCCTTGAGCATGAGCGCGGCAACGCCCACGATGTCTTCGGGCGAGAGGTTCTTGAAGACGATGACGTCCGAAAAGCGGTTGATGAGCTCGGGGCGGAAGTAGTCGGTGAGCTTTTTCTTCAGGGCGTCCGCGACCTCCGCCATCGCCTTCCCCTGCTCCAGCTCCTCCTTGATGAATTCGGAGTGCGCGTTCGAGGTCGCGATGATGATGGTGTTTTGGAAATCCACCGTGCGGCCCAGGTTGTCCGTAAGCCGGCCGTCGTCGAAGACCTGAAGGAAGATGTTCAAAATGTCCGGGTGCGCCTTCTCGAACTCGTCCAACAGGATCAAACTGTACGGCCGCTGGAGAATGGTGTCGGTAAGCACGCCTGACATTTCGCCGTTCGACGAACCGATGAGGCGCGCTATGCTCTGCTTCTCTTGGTATTCCGACATATCGAAACGCACCATCATCTCCTCGGAACCGAATTGGATGCGAGCGAGTATCTTGGAGAGCTCCGTTTTGCCGACGCCGGTGGGTCCCACGAAAAGGAACGCCGCGATGGGGCCGCCTTTGCGCGAAAGGCCGCTCCGGTACTCGCGAAGCGAACGCGCGACGGCGCCGACCGCCTGATCCTGGTCGATGAGCCGCTCATGGATGCGCTCTTCGAGGTTCAGAAGCTCTGCCGCCTCTTCCCTGCCTGCGCGGTGGATGGGAATGTTCACCTTGCGCTCGGCGACGCGGATGATGTCTTCCGCATCCAGAACCTTGTCGCCCTTCTCCACCGAGTCGGCGAGCGTTTCCTTGAGGAGATCCTGCGC
This sequence comes from uncultured Candidatus Saccharibacteria bacterium, assembly GCA_964623795.1. GTDB lineage: Bacteria > Patescibacteriota > Minisyncoccia > UBA6257 > CAYSDW01 > CAYSDW01. The sequence continues at coordinate 10,194 of CAZUVI010000014.1, forward strand.
GCCGCTCGGCAGGGGCTTGTCGCGGAAGTACTTCTTCGCGAGACGCACCGCTTCCTTCACCGCGCCAAAGCTGATGATGATGTTGTTCTGGGCCTCGAGGATAATGCTCTCGTAGACCATGAGACGCACCGCCTCCTCGTCCTTGATCTCCTGGATCCGGATGACCTCGAACGCGTTCAGGAACTCGCTCTGCGGCTCGATGTGCTGCTTGAACTCCCTGGGGTAGGTCGCGCCGACAACCTGGAACGCGCCCCCCGTGATGGCGGGAAGAAGCACGTCTGCCGCGCTCAAGTTCTTGGCGCCCGACGTAAGCACGAGATTGTGAATGTCGGGGATGAAGAGGATCACGTTCCCCGCGTTCATGATCTCGTCGACGATCTTTTGCACGCGGTCCTGCAGCTCCGCCGGTTCCGCGCCGGCGACGAGCGAACCGATCTGCAGCGCCACGAGGCGCTTGTCGAAGAGCGGCGCGGGTACGCGGTCTTTGATGATCTCGAACGCAAGATGCGCGACGACGGTCTCTTTGCCCGTGCCGGGGACTCCCACCAAAAGCACGCTCGGCTTCACGTGCCGCGAGAGCACGTCCGTGAGGCGGTCGTACTCTCCCTCGTGCCCGACGAGAAACCCGACTTTCTCATTCCGCGCGAGGTCGGTGAAGTCCACCCCGTAGCGGTCCAAGGTCGGCGTGGGCCGCGCCGTCCAAGCGCGGTTCATGATGCGATGGCGTATCTTCTGCTGGCGATGCGCGAAACCGCCCAAGGAAGACGGCAGACGCGAAAGCCGGCGGAAACGGCGGCGAAAGCGGCTCCAGATAAGCGCGTTCTCGAGGTCGCTGCTTTGGATGGAGAACATCCCGAAGATGTTCGCCAGGCGGCCGCCTCCTGCGACCGCAAGCGCTGCGAACACATCCTTGGGGCCGATGAACTGGCTCGAGGAAAGCGCGGCTTGGCGGAATGCCTCGACGGCCAGTGCGGCTATCTTCTCGCGGATCTCGGCGGATGGCGTCCGCTCCTTCTCGCTTGCCGCGAGCGCGTCCTCCACCTTCGCGCGAAGCTCGTCGGGGGGCACGTCCATCCTCGTGAGGCCGTCCCGGATCTCTTTTCGCTCGAGAAGCTTCTTGGCGATCCAGAGCGCAACGTCGCCGCCGAGCGCGTTCGCCCGCTCATAGGAGTACTCCAGCACGGCGTAGGCAGAAGGAGCGACGCTCATCGCCACGTTCGGCTTGTCCTTCGGCAACTTTGCAACCGGCCACTCGCCCTCGCCCACGTGGAGCAGCCGGTCGGCGAGAAAAAGCGCGAGAAGCGCGCCCGCCCAAAAGAGCCGCGGCATATCATTCCATTGAAGAAGAAGCGTAACGGACGTTGCGGCGGAGATGGCGTACCCGGCGTAGAGCGCAAGCCGCACGAAGAAGCGGCCGATGGTCGTCATCTCAAGGCGCGGTTCGCGGTAGTAGAGTTCGATAGGTTCCTGTCTCATCCTTGTACGATCCGGTAAATGATGAAGACGGGAACGAGAAGCCAGACGAGATAGAGGGCGGCGGCCGCAAGAATAATGGCCGCGTAGACCAGCCCGCCCGCGACAAGGCGAAAGGAGCGGAAGATGAAGCCCAGGATGTAGCCGATCACCGTATAGTCCTGATAGAGCGGATGGAAGAGATATTTGAGCGTGATGCGAAAGGCAAGCGTCCGGTCGAGCCGCTCAAGAAACGACACGAGATAGCGTCCGATAAAGTAGTAACTCACCACATACCAGTGCCGAAAGAACTCCGCGAACCGGTGGAGTATCCGCCAGCCGATATAGACCAGCGCGAAATTTGCCATAGTCCTATTTTACCCTAAAGACCTAAAGAAGGGGCTTTGGCGGGGCGCGCCGCTTCTTTTTCGAACTTCTTAAGCGTCTTGAAATCCTCTTTCAGCACTTCTTTGAGCGACTGGTTGTAAATCACCGCCGCCGGATGATAGAGCGGCAGGAGAACGACCTCGCCCCACGGCGCCTCGGCCTTAAAGACGCGGCCGTGGATGCGGCCGATGGGCGCACAATACTCCCCGAGACCGAATTTCTTCATAAGGTACGCCATCGAAAAGCGGCCAAGAAAGACGATCACCTTGGGCTTGATGATCTCGATCTGGCGGTCAAGAAAGGGCGCATAGAGCGCGATCTCCTCCGGCAACGGGTCGCGGTTCCCCGGCGGACGGTCCTTCAGGAGATTCGTGATGTAGACATCTTCGCGCTTGATGCCAACCGAAGCGAGAAGTTCGTCCAGTATCTTTCCCGCAGTGCCGCAGAACGGACGGCCCGTTTCCGATTCGTTCCGCCCCGGCGCCTCTCCCACGAACATGATATGCGCGTAATGGTTCCCCTCGCCGATGACGGGCTTTACGCGGGTCGCATAAAGCGGCGACTCCGTGAGATTCACCACTCCATCGCGGACTTTTTTCAGTTCTTCCGTCCGATTGTCTTCCATAGAACCGCTCCTTCCCGTAGCAGCTTCGGCGCGGCGCCGGTGAGGTCCACGACCGTGGACGGCCTCCGGCGCGGGAGCATTCCTGCATCGATAATCATATCAATCTTTCGCATCCGCGCCCCAAGCTGGCGCCTAAGCTCCCTCACCGAGTGTGCCGGCTGTTTTCCCGAACGATTCGCGCTCGTCGAGACCAGTGGAAAACCAATGTGCCGGAAGAGCTTGCGCACGAAAGGATGCGGCGAGACGCGGAGCGCGACCGTCCTCTGAAAATAGCGCCCCAGAAGCGCGCCCTTCCGCGTCCGGAGCACGAGCGTGAGCGGCCCCGGCCAGAACTTTCTCGCGAGCCGCTCCGCGGCCAGCGAAAAACGCGCGATGCGCTTTGCCATTCTTAGGTCTTTGACCAGCACAATGAACGGCTTCCCCATGGGCCGCCCTTTGAGCACATAGATCTTCGCAAGCGCTTTCTCGTTTCGCGCATCACACCCGAGACCGTATACGGTCTCGGTGGGATAGAGCATCACCGCACCGCGCTCAAGGACGGTAGCGATCATCTTACCGTTGGTGCGCACGCCGACCCGTCTTCCTATGTGCGCCATTCCTGAATTAGCTCGGACACAATCGATAACGATTTTATATTTTAGCCAGCGCTTGAGAAAGATCCTCTATTAAATCTCTTGGATCTTCGCGGCCGATCGAGAGGCGCAAAGTCGCGGGAGATATTCCGGCTTTGGCCAGCTCCCTCGGCGACATCTGGCCGTGCGTGGTTGTGGCAGGATGCATGATCAAAGACCGCGATTCGCCGATATTGGGCGCATGCCAAAAAAGTTTTAACGATTCCAAAACCGTTTTTGCCTCTTTAACCCCGCCTTTGACCTCAAAAGCCATCAGGCCGCCAAACCCCTTGGGCATGAGGCGCCGGTTGGCTCTCGCATGCGGCCCAAAAGCAGGGTAAAGAACTTTTTTAACCTTTCTGTGGCGGTTTAAAAAATTGGCAACGGCCTCCGTGTTTTTACAATGTTCTTTCATCCTTCCAAAAAGCGATTCGGCGTGCGAGAGAAAAACGGAAGCATTGTCGGGCGACATGCAGGGGCCGCCATCCCTAAACCAAGTAAGGCGCAGATCGTCAATCAATTTTTTTTCACCCAAAATCGCGCCGCCGATAACTTCTCCGTTCCCGTAAAACTTAGAAAGTGAGTGAATCACGATGTCGGCTCCCTGTTTTAGGGGTTGAAGCAACGCCGGAGTAGCCAGGGTGCTATCCACTACCAAGGGTTTGCCGAAAGAATGCGCCAATGCGACTAATTCTTTTATGTCAAAAACATCAATAATGGGGTTGGAGGGGTTTTCGACATGAAAAAACTTAGTGTTGGGCCGATGGGCTTTTTCCCAAGAATGAATGTCGTAGGGGTTTTCGACAAAAGTTACGGGAATGCCGAGTTTGGGAAGCATGTCCCTAAAAAGATGAAAAACTCCGCCGTAAAGACGGTTGGAGGAAACGACATGCCCGCCGGAATTTGCCAGATACAGGGAAAGAAGCTGAATGGCCGACATGCCGGAGGAGGTCGCCAAAGCCGCTTCTGCACCTTCCAAAGAAGCAAGGCGACGCTCCAACCTATCCACCGTTGGGTTATTAATGCGCGTATAAATAAACCCGGCCTCTTCTCCCGCAAAAAGTCGCCTGGCGCGGTCAAATGAGCCCATAGAAAAAGCGGTAACCCGGTGAACGCTGGGGCGCAGCTCCACATCCGAGATCTCCCCGCCGCCGTGAATCTCAAGCGTTTTTGGCCTTAACCGCCACTCTTTTTCTTTAAAAACCTTCCTTTTTACTTTTTTATTGGCTTTTGCCACATACCCACCATATTCCATCTCCCTAAGAAATTCAACGTAAATTTCTCAGAATTTTTGTGC